>JAEYLA010000068.1 GCA_023461495.1 Bacillota bacterium
CGATTGCAAGGTTCTCAAACCCGCGCACCATAGGCGAGGAATACAGCGTGGTGCGTTTTTTATCCATCAAGGACGCAAGCGCCATGGAAACGCACAGGACGTTTTCCCGCCCGTATTCCTTGAGCAAGGGTTCAATCACGCCACTTAAAAACGCGATCTTATCTTCCGCGTCCGAAAGCGCCTGCGTAGGCGTTTTATGGAAGCAACGGAGCCGCAGCTGCGTATCCACGATACCGTAGCGCAGATTTGTCCCTCCGATTTCCACGCAAACCAAATACTTATCCAAGACCGTTCCTCCCGGAGGCTATGCCTTATTTGCGCTGCCCATCACGTCGATCTTGTGCTTGTAGAGCTCGGCGAGTATGGGGCGGATTTTCAGGGTAAATACGCGGCTGTCGATTGCCGCGGGGTTTTCCGCAAGGATCTTGCGGGTAAGCGCCAGAGCGCTGATCCAGCCGTCCGAAGCGATGTTGACCTTGCACACCGCCATCTTGGCAGCGCGCGATACCTGCTCTTCGGGGATGCCAACCGCAGCCTCAAGCTTGCCGCCATACTGGTTGATCATCTCTACATACTGTGGATCGATGGTGGAAGCGCCGTGCAGCACGATGGGGAAGCCCGGCAAGCGCCGCCCGATATCCGCAAGGATATCATACCGAAGCTCCGGCAGGGAACCGTCCGCATTCGGCTTGAGCTTGACAAGGCCGTGGCAGGTGCCGATGGAAATAGCAAGGCAGTCCACCCCAGTGCGGTTGACGAATTCTTCTACCATGGAAGGGTCGGTATACTGGCTTTCATGGCTGCCCGTATGTCCTTCTTCTTCCGCGCCGGAAAGCACGCCAAGTTCGCCTTCTACCGTAACGTCATGCGCGCGCGCATACTCCACCACTTTTTTCGTCAAAGCGATGTTTTCTTCAAACGCAAGGGCGCTGCCGTCAATCATGACGGAAGAAAATCCGCTTTCCACCGCCGCCACGCATTGCTCATACGTCATGCCGTGGTCAAGGTGGAGCGCAATCGGCACGCTCCTGCCTTCATGCTTTAGCCTATCCGCGCCGGATTGCGAGATGCGCGCAAGCATCTCATACCCAAGCTGCCGGTGCAGATTGGGGGACGCAAGGAGGATCACAGGGGACTGCTTCTCCCCACACGCGTCCATAATGGCGTTAAACTGCTCGATGGAAACAAAGTTTAAAGCCGGTACCGCATACCCTTCGCGGTACGCTTTTTCAAACATTACACTGGTGTTTTCAAGACCCAGTTCCTTATAATAATACATCGTTTCGCCTTTCCCGCCCATAGAGAGCGCTACACCACGTTGAGCTGCAGCTTTGCGTAGCTCGGGAGTTCGCCAACCAGCGGCTCAATATACTCTAAAAAGCTGTCCTCAATAAAATTCTGTTCCTTGGTAATGTAGGAAGCGGGCATGGTGCCGTCCACACTCGCGGCTTCCTCAATATCAATGAGTCCCTCGCGCACGGTATACGGCCTGCTGCTGATCCGCTCAAGCATGACAAGCTTGCCGGTAGCGCCGTTTAGCGCCTCGCGCACGGCCATTTCGCCAAGCCGCGTCGCCTCCTCCACATCAAGCCTGGACGCCGTATGCATGCCGCAGCGCTGCATCAGCCCAAGGTCGATGCCGCGCACCTTGCACGTAAAGTTCTGTAAGAGGATGTGCGTCAGGTACGGCGTAATGCCGCCCATGTTGAGCGACGGCTGGTCGGGGCTGTGCAAATTGTATTCAAAAAGGTATTTGCCGTGTTCGTCCCTGACGCCTTCCGCGACAACCGCCATACACTTGCCCTTATGTGCATACACATCCCGAACGTCCGCAATGAACTTTTCCGGGCGGAACTGCAGCTCCGGCGTATAGATCAAATCCGGCCCATTGCCCGCTTTGGCGCAAAGCAGCGTGGAAGCCGCAAGCCAGCCGGTGTTCCTCCCCATCACCTCAATGACGGTGATAAGCCCGGTATCGTACACGCGGATGTCATGTGCGAGTTCCGAGATGGAGATAGCCACATGCCGTGCAGCCGAGGGGAAACCCGGCGCGTGGTCAATGCCCGCAATGTCATTGTCCACGGTCTTCGGGATTGCGATCACCTTGCAATCATACCCCTGTGCTTCCATATACTTTTGCAGCTTATGGCAGGCGCGAAGCGTCCCGTTACCGCCGTTGTAAAACAAATATCCAACATCATGGCGCGCAAAGTTTTCCAGTACGCGCCTGTAATCCGTATCGTCCACGTCCGCATCCTGCATGCGGTAGCGGCAGGAGCCAAACGCCGAAGAAGGCGTCTGCGTCAGCAATTTGAGTTCCGCCGGGTCCTCCGCATAGACGTCGATCAGTTTGCCGCTTAATAAACCCACCGTGCCATGCAGGGCGCTAAAAAGCCTGCCGATTTTATCCCTATTCTGCATACAGGCGTTGATGACGCCGTATGCGGAAGCGTTGATCACCGTGGTAGGGCCGCCGGATTGAATGTAAACTGCGTTTTTCGTCAAGTATATTTCCTCCCCAACTGCTCAGAGGGCCTTAATGCTGGCGCGCGGCACGGTTGGAGCGGATCGCCTCCAGGAAGACGACCAGCAGCACGAGTACGCCCTGAATGAATTGCTGATAGTAAGCGGAAACGCCCAAGAGGTCCAGCGCGTTTGTAATCAGGCCGACAATGATCACGCCAAGGAATGTGCCCATGATCTTGCCCTTGCCGCCGAACGTGACGCTGGTGCCGCCGATAACGGCCGCCATAATGGCCTTCATCTCAAGGTTCGTGCCCACAGTAGAAGGCGCGGAGTTGGTACGGGAGATGAAGATCAGGCCCGCGATGGTTGCGAATACCGAGCAGGCGATGTACGCAAAGAACAGTATGCGCGTATTCTTAATGCCCGCAACGCGCGCAGCCTCCGGGTTGCCGCCCACAGCGTAAATGTTGCGCCCCATGATGGTTTTGCTCATAAACAGCGCCGCAAGGATATACAGCAGCACAATGAACACCGCAGGCAGCGGGATACTGTCAAACAGCATGCCCTGGCCGATGACAAGGAAGCCGTCAGGCAGCTCTGTGAGCGTTGTGCCGCGGGAAATGACCGTCTGCAGGCCGCGGGTCATGTTCATCATCGCAAGGGATGCGATCATCGGCGGAATACGCATGACGCCGACCGAGAACGCGTTGATCGCGCCGCAGATGCCGGCAATGCCAAGCGCAACCAGGCATGCAAGGCCCCAGTTGAGGCCGCCCTTCATCAGGCTTGCGGATACCCAGACGGAAAACGCCATCACGCCGCCGACAGAAATATCAATGCCGCCGGTGATAATGACCATCGTCATGCCGATGGCGGTAATCCCCTGCAGGGAAATGTTCTGCAGGATGTTCATCATGTTCTTCATTTGCATGAAGTACGGCGTTGCAAGCGGCATGCCGAGCATGAAGACCAGAATGATCACCAGACGCATCCAATCATCCGCTAAGAATTGCTTTAACGATTTCATGTGTAGAGCCTCCTCCAAACTATTTCAAAATGCGTCAGCCGATCAGGCCTAACAGCTCGTTCTTGCTTGTTTCGCAGGTGTTAACCGTCGCGTAGATCTGTCCTTTTTTGAGGATAATGATCTTGGAGCAGTTTTCCAGCAGCTCCTCAAGCTCCGAAGAGAAGATCAGCACGCCCGTACCTTTGTTTGCAGCCGCTGCAAGTATCTTATAAATTTCCGATTTTGCGTACACATCCACGCCGCGGGTGGGCTCATCGAGCAAAAAGACCTTTGGCTCGGTCGCAAGACACTTTGCGAGCACGACCTTCTGCTGGTTGCCGCCGGAAAGGGAAACCACCTGCTGTTCAATGCCGGACATCTTGACCGTCATTTCCTTGGAGGTCTTTTCAGCAAACGCTTCCTGCCTGCCCCTGTCGATGATGCCAAGGCGCGTGCGCATGGTCTTGATGATGGAGAGCGTACTGTTTTCGCGGATAGAAAGCAGCGGAATAAATCCTTCGAGCTTGCGTTCCTCCGTCAAAAGCGCGACCTTGTTTTTGATCATCTGATCGGGCCTGGGCTTTGCAACTTCCTTTCCAAACAGTTCAATGCTGCCCGAATCAAATGCGTCCAGCCCGAAGATTGCCCGGGCAATTTCCGTCTTTCCCGCGCCCAGAAGTCCGCATACGCCGACGATATCGCCGGCCTGTATGGAGAAGCTGATGTCCGTAAACTTGTTTTTTCTTGTCAGGTGCTTGAGTTCCAACGCAACGGGCGCATCCGCAGGCACTGCCGCGCGCTCTTGCGCGCGCGCTTCGATCCTCCGGCCCATCATGGCCGTTACAAGATCGTCCTTGGTATAGCTGCCCGCGGTGAACAGGCCGTTGTTGACGCCATCCTTCAATACCGTCACACGATCGGAAAGCTGTATGACGTCCTCAAGGAAATGGGAAATGAAAATGATGGACACACCCTTTGCCTTGACGCGCTCAATGATGCGAAAGAAGTTTTCCTTCTCCTTTTCATTGAGCGAGGAGGTGGGCTCGTCCAACACGATAACCTTTGCTTCCGTGGTCAGCGTTTTTAAAATTTCAATAATCTGCTTTTCCGCCGTGCGCAGATTCCTGACCGGCGCATCCGGATCAAGGTCCACCTCCATCATTGCAAGCAGCCTTCTGGCGTTTTCGGAGGTGGCCTTTTTATCGTAAAGCCCCAGGCGGTCGACCGCCCAGTTGCCGATATACATATTCTCCGCTACCGTCATATCCACGCAGACGTTGAGTTCCTGGTGCACGAACGCAAGGCCGTGCTTTTCCGCGTCCTTGGGATTTTTGACCTGTACGGGCTTGCCGTCTATTTCAATCACGCCCGATACGGGATGATGAATGCCATTGAGAATTTTAATGAGCGTGCTCTTGCCCGCGCCGTTTGCGCCCATAAGCGAGTGCACTTCCCCTTCATAAAGCTCGAAATCGACATGGTTCAACACCATGTTGCCGGAGAAAGACATGACGATGTCATGCATGCGAACGATCGTTTTTTGACTCATTTTCTACACCGCCATACGCATATTTGTGCCGTCCATAGGAAAAGGGGGACTCATACTCTTTTGCAATATGAGCCCCCTTCTTCATGCTGGAACCGGGAAAGGATCCCGATTTAAACCCGCAGGGGTTACTGCATGGAGCTCGCGCCCCAGAGCTTGCCTTCGGATTTCAATTGTTCAAAGCTCTCGCTGGTCACGATGTTGCCGGTGATCAGGATGGAGGGTTCCACTTCCTTGCCGTCAAACTTGGCCTTGAGCGCTTCTACTGCGGAAGCCGCCCAAGCAAAGGGATCAAGGCCATAGGTCGCGTCGATGTTGCCCTTGACAACCTGGCCCAAGCCGTAGCCGTCGCCATCCACGGAGTAGACGTTGACATGGCCTTCCTGGCCAAGGGGAACGAGCTTGGCGTTCTCCTCAAGCGCCGTCATAACAGCGGGGAGAATGTAGTCCGTGCAGGAGAAGATGGCGTTGATGTCCGGGTTTGCCTGGAGGTAGTTGGTCACAGCAGCAAGCACGACTTCGCTGTCCATTTCGGTGGCGGATTCGGCAACGATGGTGACGTTCGCGGCATCCTTAATAGCGTTCTTGAAGCCTTCGGTACGGTTCACGGTAGCGGAGCTGGAAAGCGGGCCGCCGACGATGAGGACCTTGCCTTCTTTGTCGCCCAGGGTCTTCAAGTACATTTCGCCCATCTGCTGGCCGATGAGGAGGTTGTCCGCTTCAACAGTCGCAAGAGAAGTGCCGGCTACCTGACGGTCAATGGCGATAACGGGAACGTTCGCCTCCGCAGCCTGTCCCATCAGGGTGGAGACCGCTTCGCCGTCGATCGGCGTGATGACGATGCCACTGACACCCTTCACCAGTGCGTTTTCGATCTGTGAAATCTGAGTTTCGAGGTTGTCGTTGGGATCAAGAATTTCCGCTTCCCAGCCGAATTCCGCAGCCTTGGCCTTGAATCCTTCGCTCGCGGCGGTCCAGATGGGGGCGCTCAGGCCGGGGATGGAGTAGGCAACCTTAACCGTATCACCGGCGGGTACTTCTGCAGGGGTTTCCGTTGCAGGTGTGGCTTCGGGCGCTGCGGTTTCGCCAACGGGTGCTGCGGGAGCCGCGCATGCGACCGCGCCAAATGCCAGAACAAGGCACAGCAACAGGGCAATGAACTTTTTCATATTCGTTCTCCTTAAAGATATATTTTTTGCCCATATCCGGGCAAAACTGAAATCAGCGCTGCGGTAACGCATGACATACAATTCATAATAACGTCATAACATTATCCTGTTAGAATAATATCATCATGCATGTGTAAAGTCAATGTCATTTTTGCCATACATCATTTTGCCTGTATATGCAGCGGTGTGGAACTTGCCCAAGGATTTCCGGGACAACCAACAGGGCGGAGCCATTTGGCTCCGCCCTGGTCAAATGTCAAACGTTTTATGTATCCGGTATCCCCGGCGTTCCATTCTTGCAAAAATAAATCTGTCCGTAAACGCAAAACGTTCCCCTATATATCCTAATCTGTTACGCTTTCAAATTCTGCACGTCAAGGTCGGCGCTCAAGTAATACGAATCCCCCCGGTAGTACGCCTGCAGGTATTCGCCCGCCCTGTTGTGCTGGTCATACGACACGCGCTCAATATAAATAAGCGGGTCGCCTTTTTTGATATCGAGATATCCCGCCAGCTGCCCATTGGCAACGATAGCAAATATCTTCTGGTGGGCATGGCTCCATGCAATACCGCACTGTTCATTCAAAAACAGGCGCAGGGACGCCTTTGAAAAGTCCTGCCCCAGTACCGCCGGGCAGAAGCCGTGTATGAGATAGGCGCTCTCCACACAATGGGGAATGTCATTGGCGCAGCGGAGCCTGTTGACATGGATGAGCTTGTCCCCCTCGTTTAAATGCAGCGCCTCCGCAATGGTTTTATTCGCAAGCACGGCCTCGTTTGCAAGCATGGTGGTGGAGGAACGGTAACCGCGCTTTTCCATTTCATTGGAAAAATGCAGCACCTGGCTTAACGTCTGCTCCAGCTTGGGATTCTGCACATACGTGCCATACCCGCGCCGCTTGACGATCAACCCCTCATTGGTGAGCATATCCATTGCCTTACGGACCGTCACGCGGCTGATGCCGTATTTATGGATCAAATCGCTCTCTGTCGGAAGCAATTCGCCCGGCTTATATTTTCCTGTTTTGATATCCCGGTTCAGGATATCATACAGCTGAAAGTACAGCTGCGTGCGGCCGCTGAAATCCAATACTTCTTCCATACCATTCCCCATCCTTTTGTTATAACATTATGATATATA
>JAEYLA010000069.1 GCA_023461495.1 Bacillota bacterium
CGGTACTCTTCTGATGGTGGACGAGTGTTTTCTTGCATTTACAAGCGGGCAGTCCATGGTTTCGGTGCTTCATGAATTTCCAAACCTCCTCATACTCAACGCCTTTACCAAGCTTTATGCGCTTGCGGGACTTCGTCTGGGGTATCTTTTGTGCGCGGACACGGCGCTTCTTTCCCGCATCGCGGCTTTCGGCGCAGAGTGGAGCGTTTCCGCGGCAGCGCAGGCGGCGGGCCTCGGGGCGCTTGAGGAACCCGCGTGGACGGAGCGGACGCGCAGCCTTATACAGCAAGAATGCGCATCCATGCGCAAAAGACTCATGGCTTTGGGCCTCACGGTATTCCCCTCCGACACAAACTTTCTTCTGATCAAAAGCCCCGTACCGCTGTACGAGCCGCTCAAAAAGCGCGGCATCTTGGTGCGTAACTGCGCCAATTTCACGGGGTTAAATGATCAGCTTATCCGCATCGGGTTGAAGACCCGCGAGAAAAACGAAGCGCTTCTTCAAGCCCTAAAGGAGGTGCTCCATGGCTAGAGCCATCATGATACAAGGTACGATGTCCAACGCAGGGAAGAGCCTTCTTTGTGCGGGGCTTTGCCGGGTGTTCACGCAGGACGGATACCGCGTAGCGCCGTTTAAAAGCCAGAACATGGCGCTCAACTCCTTTATCACCAAAGAGGGCCTCGAAATGGGCCGCGCGCAGGCGGTGCAGGCGGAGGCGGCGGGCGTGGAGCCGCGGGTGCGCATGAACCCGGTTTTATTAAAGCCCGTCACCAACATGGGCTCGCAGGTAATCGTCAACGGCGAGGTGCGCGGCAACATGAGCGCGAGTGAGTATTATGCCATGAAGCACACGCTTGTACCGGACATCATAGCGGCGTATTCCTCCCTTGCCGCAGAAAACGACATCATCGTGCTTGAGGGTGCGGGAAGTCCCGCTGAAATCAATTTGAAACAGGGCGATTTTGTCAACATGGGCATGGCGAAGCTCGCGAAAGCGCCGGTGCTGCTCGTGGGCGATATCGACCGCGGTGGGGTGTTCGCACAGTTGTATGGTACAATCGCGCTTCTTGACAAAGAGGAGCGCGATATTGTGAAGGCCACGGTCATCAACAAATTCCGCGGAGATGTGAAGCTCCTGGGTGACGGCCTCAAGATGCTCGAAGGTCTTACCCATAAGCCTGTGGCGGGCGTGCTGCCGTATCTAAATGTGGATATTGACGATGAGGACAGCCTTTCTGAACGGCTTACCCGCAAGCAAGCAGACGCGGTTCTTGATATCGCGGTCATACGCCTGCCGCGCCTAAGCAATTTTACCGATTTTGCCGCGTTGGAGGCGGCACCGGGCGTAGGCGTGCGCTATGTCCGCTCGCTCCAGGCGCTTGGCGCGCCCGACCTCGTGATTTTGCCCGGCACAAAGAACACTATTTCGGACTTGAAGTGGCTGCGCCAATGCGGCCTTGAAGCGGCAATCAAAACACTTGCCGCGCGGGGCACGCCAATTTTCGGTGTGTGCGGCGGCTATCAAATGCTCGGGGAGCATATTTCGGACGCGGAAGGCGCGGAAGGCGGCGGCGAGATTGACGGCATGGGACTCCTGCCCGTTGCCACAGAATTCACAAAAGAAAAATGCCGCACCCGCGTTTCGGGCAAGGTGCTTTCCGCAGACGGCGCGCTCGCAAATTTGCGCAACGCGGAGGTGGAGGGGTACGAAATCCATATGGGCCGTACGGCGCTGTACGGGGGCGCCATGCCGTTCGTTCTTTTGGAAAACGGAACGAAGGATGGGTGCCAAAAGAGCAGCGTTTACGGAACCTATCTCCACGGTTTTTTTGATTCGATGTCCTGCCGTGGAGCGGTTTTGGATGCGCTTTGTGAAAGGAAGGGTGTTCGCCTGGATGCGGAGGTCTTTGATCTGAAAGCCTATAGGGAAAGCCAATATGACGCGCTGGCGCTCGCCGTGCGAGAACACCTTGACATGAAGCTGATTTATCATATTTTGGAGGCGGGCCTATGAAAATAGAGCTTGAAAACGTGCTGCCCGGCGAGATCGAGCGCCGCAGCTTTGAAATCATCGAAAGCGAGCTTCCTCACCCGCTCGACCCTTTGCTTGCGACCATCATCAAGCGTGTTATCCATACCACGGCGGATTTTGACTACGCGGACTCGCTGTATTTCTCCGAAAACGCCGTGCCGCTCGCGCTCAAGGCCTTTAAATCCGGCGCGTCTATCGTGACCGACACCAACATGGCGAGAGCGGGCATCAATCAACCCGCGCTTACGAAGCTGGGCTGTAAGGCTTTTTGCTTCATGGCGGATGAGGACGTTGCCGACGCCGCCAAGCAGAAAGGCACCACCCGCGCCACCGCGTCCATGGACAAGGCCGCTGCACTGGGTGCGCCCCTTATTTTCGCCATCGGAAATGCGCCCACGGCGCTTATCCGTCTATACGAGTTGATCGACGAGGGCAAAATCAAACCGGCGCTTATCATCGGTGCGCCGGTCGGATTTGTCAACGTGGTGCAGGCAAAGGCGCTTATTATGCAAACCGATATCCCCTGCATCGTCTCCCGAGGACGAAAGGGAGGCAGCAATGTCGCCGCCGCCATCGTCAATGCCCTGATGTATCGTGTGATGCAATGATGAACGCTTTGCCATTATCATCGGTTTGCAGAGGGTGCGTGTGATCCTAGCCATCCTTTTCATCAATCCCAAGGTCGTTGCCCAACACACTGCTTGGCAGGATGCTGCTGTGGCCGAATTTTTCCCGTATATTGTCCAGCGTCTTTTCCAGCCGCTCCCGCTTTTCACGGTTCGGGTGGTCATCTTCAAGCAGGGAGATTTGCTCCACGGCCCTGTCCTCCGGCACAAGCTTTAAGGCGGTGACGGTAAGCATCCGGATGGGCGTACCGATCTTCCAAGAGGCTTCCACAAGCTCCATCACGGCGTGGATTAGGTCCGCCGCAAGGTAGGAGGGTGTTTGCAGCGGCTTTTGCCGAGTGATGACCTTGAGATTTTGATCCTTGATCGTCACCTGTACGGCTGCGCCCTTGACGCCATGCCTGCGCATGCGGGCGGCGACACTGTCGCTGAGTACTGTGACGGATGTGTGGATATCCTTCCAGGTAATGAGGTTGCGGCTGAAGGTCATGCCGTTGCCAACGGAATGAAGCTCCTCCTCCTGACCGATTTCAAGCACAGGGCTGTCGTCAAGTCCGTTTGCATAGGCGTAAAGCTGGGTTCCAAGCTTGCCAAAGCGCCTGCATAGAAACTCCGGGTCCATGTGCGCAAGCTCCCCGATGGTGCGGATGCCAAGCTGCCGGAGGTTCTCTTCCGTAGTGCGCCCCACAAAAAGCAGGCTGCCCACCGGCATGGGCCAGACAACCCTCTGGTAATTGTCCCGGCTGATGACGCTCACGGCGTCCGGTTTTTTGAGATCGCTCCCCAGCTTTGCGAATACCTTACACCAGCTCACCCCAACGGAAACGGTCAGCCCCGTATCCCGCGTGACCCGCTGCCGGATTTCGTGTGCAAGCGCTAATGCGTCGCCTCCAAACAGGTGCAGGCTGCCGGTGACGTCAAGGTAGCTTTCGTCAATGCCAAAGCGCTGCACCTGGCTGGTGTACTGCGCATAAACGGCGTTGACCTTCTCACTGTATTCCCGATAGAGGTGGTGGCGGGCGGGGCGCAGCGTAAGATTGGGGCATTTACGCTGGGCCTGCCAGATGGTTTCCGCAGTCTTCACGCCAAAGCCCTTTGCAAGCTCATTCTTTGCTAAAATGATGCCGCGCCGCGCTTCCGGATTGCCGCACACGGCCATGGGCACCTGCTTGTATTCCGGGTAAAGCAACTCTTCGACGCTGGCGTAAAACGAGTTGCAGTCGATATGAAAAATCACCCGGTCGCCTTGCGCCATTGCCGTATGCTCCTTTCTGCCGGATTTAGAACGAATGTTTGTATTCAGTATAGAACGGCCGGGAGAAGGAGTCAACAGGAAGACATATCAAAAAATCAGAAAAATGAAAATCATGTTTTTTCAAATGAACGCAGCTCTGATGCGTCAATCGGCTGATGCCAGATATCACCGCAAATAAATATTGCAATCATTGCGCAAAATAAAATGCGGAAGTATATGCTCCGCAAATTACTTTAAGGAGGTATTTTGCATGGCGAGGAAAGGTACCATGTCGGAAGGCCTTAAACAGGTGATCGCGCAGGAATTGGGCGTTTATGACCAGGTTTCAAATAACGGCTGGGGCGCCGTATCTTCCCGCGATTGCGGCAGGATGGTGCAAAAAGCCATTGAAATCGCTGAACGGTCTATGGCTGGAAGGTAGTTTC
>JAEYLA010000070.1 GCA_023461495.1 Bacillota bacterium
ACAAAGGCAATGCGGCTTTACAAACTGCCTCTGTTGCGGTATGCTCACCTCAATATGCAGCCGTATGTATTAGAAATCATCACAAAAGGGAGAAAAGAAGCATGCGCTATATTGACCTTCGGAGCGATACCGTCACCCAACCCACAGAGGACATGCGTAAAGCCATGGCAAATGCGCCCGTAGGGGACGACGTATACGGGGACGATCCAACAGTAAACGAACTTGAACGGCTTGCCGCGGAAGTGCTGGGGAAAGAGGCCGCTTTGTTTGTGCCCAGCGGCACCATGGGCAACCAGCTTTGCATCATGGCGCAGACCAAGCGCGGGGACGAGGTAATCGTCAGCGATGAGTCGCATATCTTCGTGCATGAGGTGGGAGCCGCTGCCGTGCTTTCAGCGGTAACGCTGCGGCAGGTGCGGTTTGAAAACGGCGTCTTCAATGCGGCAAAGATGGAGCGCGCCATCCGGGAGGAGGACATTCATGAGCCGCCCACGACGCTTCTCTGCATGGAAAACGCGCTCTCCAATGGCCGCGTGGTGCCGCTTTCTGTCATGGAAGAGGTCTACGCCATGGCAAAACGGCATAACCTCAGGGTACATCTGGATGGTGCGCGGCTGTTTAACGCGGCTGTGGCACTCGGCGTGGATGTAACGGCACTCACACAATATACGGATACGGTTTCGTGCTGCCTTTCAAAGGGCCTGTGCGCGCCCGTCGGTTCCGTGATCGCGGGGGATGCGGCGTTTATAGGAAGGGCGCGCAAATGCCGCAAGCTATTGGGCGGCGGCATGCGTCAGGCGGGTATTTTGGCGGCTGCGGGCATACTCGCGCTGACGCAAATGACCAAGCGCCTGCACATCGACCATGAGAACGCGAAATATCTCGCGGAACAACTAAAGAAGATACCGGGTGTGACAGTGGACGTGGACGCGGTGGATATCAATATGGTATTCTTGCAGGTAGAGAGGGAGGAGCGCGTACTCGAAGCCGTACAGAGAAGGCTGCTTGAAAGCGGCATTAAGATCAACGGCGTTTGGGACGGCAATTTCCGTTTTGTCACTTCCAATGATATCTCCCGCGCGGATATCGATACTGCCATCGCGGCATTCTCCCGCGCAATCGGCTAGAGCAATAAATCCGGCCGGCCGGTCCTTTGCCAGAAAAACACAATTAAAGAGGAGGCTCGCATGGATAACAAGCATTATGTGTCTTGGATGCTGATGGAAGCGTTTCTCATCGATGCCTTCAAGGGGTATGGCGTGCCGGAAGAGGATGCGAAGACTGTTGTAGACGTGCTGCTCGAAAGCGACCGGCGCGGTATTGAAAGCCACGGCTGCAACCGCTTTAAACCCATCTATATCGACCGGATTGTGGACGGTATTCAAAACCCCGTCACCCATTTCGAAGTCCTCCGGGAAACGCCCACCACCGCGGTTGTGGACGGCCATCATGGCATGGGGCAGGTCATCGGCGCAAAAGCCATGCAGATGGCAATTGATAAAGCAAAGCAGTACGGCATGGGCATGGTCGCCGTGCGCAACTCCACCCATTACGGCATTGCGGGCTATTATGCCACCATGGCGACGGAGGCGGGTATGATCGGCATCACGGGCACAAACGCGCGCCCGTCCATCGCGCCTACCTTCGGTGTGGAGAACATGCTCGGCACCAATCCGCTGACCATCGGCCTGCCTACGGACGAAGCGTTCCCGTTTGTGCTGGACTGCGCCACCTCCATCACCCAGCGCGGAAAAATTGAATATTATGCGCGTACTGGCAAGGAAACGCCTCCGGGCCTTGTTATAGGGCATGATGGCGCAACCATGACAGATAGCGCGGAGATTTTAAAGGGCCTCACCAGCGGCAATGCGGCGCTTACGCCGTTAGGGGGCATCGGTGAGGAGTTTGGCGGCTATAAGGGCTACGGGTATGCGACCGTGGTGGAGATTTTATCCGCGGCGCTTCAGCAGGGGAGTTATTTGAAGATGCTCATGGGCATCGGCGAGCATGGGGAAAAGGTGCCGTATGCGCTCGGGCACTTCTTTATCGCCATCGATACCGAAGCGTTTATGGGACTTGACGCGTTCAAAAAGACGGCGGGGGAAATCCTCAGATCTTTGCGTGCCTCCGAAAAAGCGCCGGGTGAGGAGCACATCTACACCGCGGGCGAAAAGGAATATCTTGTATGGCAGGAACGCAGGGAGAAAGGCGTGCCGCTCGGTGAGGCCGTACAAAAAGAAATCCTTGCCGTGCGCGATCATCTTAAGCTCCCGTATACCTTCCCGTTTGAAAGCTGAGTAGAAGAATAGAGCAAAAGCCCTCGAAGCTGTCTTCGAGGGCTTTTTTGCTGCCGGGCGGCGCCCGGTAATCTTTTAGGCATCCGATTTTCGCGGAAAATCCGGTGATGCAGGGATGGTCAAGGGCCTATTTCGTGTAGTTGCAATAGAAGTAGGCCGCCGCCTGAAAGCACTGGCGGACGCGCTGGCTGCTAAACGTACCGGATTCCGTAGCGCCCGTGTAGATGACAGAGGAGCCTGTGATCAGGTTGTAGCCTTCGCCGTCGAGTTCCGTTTCCACATTCAGTTCCAGCACGAGCCCATCGGTAAAATCATTAAATACGCTTTCGGAGGAGAGTTCCACCTCCATATACCGGTTGATGATTTCCTCGGGCACAGCGAAATATTCGGGACGCTTTGTACCGTCTACAAGGGTCTTCCACGCGATGACCTTATTGGTGGACTTGTCGATGACGATGATCATCGTGTTCGGGCCGGGCTCCGCCGCGTCCCAGCCGGTATTGCTGGATTTTGCATAGTTGAGCGCTTTGGATGTTTTGATTTTGAGCGCCACAACCGCCGTGCCGTCGTCCGCCTTGCCTTCCGCCGCATACAGCACCGTGCCAAGCGTCTTTTCGTCTACCGTATACCCGGTATTGATGGCGGTATAGGCCGCGGGGTATACTGTGCTGAGCTCCTCATTGTCCGCCTGGTTGGTATCCGCGGCGTAAGCGTATACGTTTTGCGCATAGTAGGCGGCGGTCTGCACTGCATATAGCACCGCCTTGCAGGTGATGGTCGCGCCGGAGAGCGCATCCGCCTCCATTGCAGGAGTGGCGATGGCGCTGCTGTACGCGGCGTCCAGATACTCCTGCGTAATTTGGTCTGCAAAGCCCGCGCTCTGCTTGTAATTTGCAATGTTTGTCACGCGCTGAATCACGCCATCTTTTGAAATTGTCACCTGTACCGTCATGGATGGATTTTCATCCATGTGGTAGCCATAGTAGCCTTCGGCTGTGATGGAAACGCCATCCTCTTCCATGACGGCGCTGAGCACCTTGCCGTAATCCTGGAAGCGCATGAAGCTTTCGTCGATCGGGTCTCCCTCGGGTACCTCCGGCGTCGGAGCTGGGGTGGAAGCGGGGGTGGTGGCAGCTGCTGCGGGCGCTGCGGGCGCGGCGCAGCCTGCGGCCATTCCCAGCACCAGCAGTATGGCGATCAAAACGGTCAGTTTGCTTTTCATAGTTTCTCCTTTTTCAACAGGGCCGGGCCTGATACTTTAGAAAGCCCAGGCAAAGCGCCTGGGCTTGGAGCGGCTTGCGCAACAGCGGTTGCGTTATTTCTCCCAAATGATCCAGTTGTCCGGGAACTCCTTGTCGGTAACGCCGGATTCAACCGTTTCGTCCAGCGTGCCGATGACTACGGCGTTGACGAACTTCATGTTTTCGTTGCTGTAGGATTGATGGGTGCTGCCGGAATAGTACTGGGTGCCTTCGAGATATTTCGCCGTATCCAGACCGATGTCGCCATCGTTGAAGCCGTTGACGCCGGGCAGCGCGGGGGACATGAACATGTGGGTACCGTATCCAAGCGCGATAGCGGCCGTGTTGAGATAGCCAGTGACGATACCGGCATCATAGTACCCGCGGTCGGGCTGGTAGGGAGCGTTTTCGTCCGTGCGCACATCGGCGCGGAGCAGACGCTCGCCAAAGACCAGAACGGTCACGGTGCCTTCCGAGGTGGCAACGCCATATTTATCGCCAATGATGGCAAGCTGCTCGGCAGGATCGGTGACGGCGACCATGTACCAGTCCGATTTTCCGCCGGAGGTCACGGCCAGAGATGCCATATGGAGCATTGCTTTGAGGTCTTCTTCTGTGGGAGCGCCTTCCTTGGTCGTGATAAAACCACCGGGATTGTTGTCGGCGGGTTTCGCATTCTGGATCGTTCTCCATGTGCCTTCCTCTTCAAACCACTTTACAAACTTGGAGGCATCATACACGCTTGCCTGCGCCAGGTCGGTTTCCAGACCCGCGATTTTACTGTTTGCGGCTTCAATATCCGTCTGCAGGGAAGATACCTGGCTCTTTGCGGCGGTCAATTCAGTCTGCAGCGTTGCTGCGGCCGGTCCTGTGCTGCATGCCGTTAAGAGGAGAAAGAGTACCAGGGTGAGAACCAACGTCAACGATACAAGTCTTGTTTTTTTCACGATAAGCTCCTTTTACCTGTTGAATTGTGAATGATATAACTTTATCATTTCGTTGAGACTATAACAAGAATTAATGGTAGTGTCAACACAAAAATGCCAAGATTGTGATACAATACAAAAAAACGACCCTAAATATCGTTATTTGTTGGGATGGAGTATGAAACTGAGAAAAAGTACATATATTTTCCTGTTATGTGTAATTGTGTTTTGTCTCTTTATAAATGCGTGCGCACAGCCGGAAGTCAGGCAGATACCGGCGCCTGTTGCGCCCTCTGTGCCTGTGGCGGATGCAGAAAAGCGGACCTCAAAATCTAAGATGACGGGGGAGTTTTTTGCCACGTGGTCCCAGCTGCGCCTGTACGATGATTTTTCAAAGCCGGACAATGTTGCTCGGTTTGAAGGGGTCTGGGAGGAAACGAAGGAAGTGCTTTCTGAAATCGAGCAGGCGGTTTCAGTATCTGTGGAAACTTCGGATGTTGCGCGCTTCAACGCGCTTTCTTATGGGGAAGGGATGGATATCTCTCCGCATACCGCGGCGCTCCTTCTTGCAGCCAAGGAAGGATATGAAAAAACCAGCGGCATGTTTAACCCGGCCGCATATCCTTTGGTTGATCTTTGGGGGTTCACGCCAAGGGTCATGAACGCCGCATATGCGCCGCTCTACGCGTATGACCGGGTGCGTGATGAACAAGGGCTGCCGCTGCCGGAGGAGCAATATATCCGCGCATTCACAACGCTTGCGGATTTTGATGGGATCCTGCTTTCCGGCGATGCGGAAACAGGCTATAGGCTGCAAAAAATGGTTCCGCCCATTGAAGTGGACGGCGTATCCTATGAGGCGAAAATTGACCTCGGCGGCATCGCCAAGGGCTATGCCGTGGATGTTGTGATGGAACTGCTTGCCCGGAATGGTTACGAATACGGGCTTTTTTCCTGCGGAAGCAGCAGTATGGGGCTGATGAAAAGCGCCTCGCCCAAGTCTGTTGAAAACGGGACGCGCCAATATGAGGTGTACATCCGGCATCCCCGCAGCGATAACAGGAACGATGCCTATCTGAGCGTCGCACAAAAGGACGCGCGCCTTTCTACCAGCGGTGATTACGACAATAGCTATCTGCTCGGCGGTGTGCGCTATGCCCATATTATCAACCCTGTGACAGGGTACCCGATGAATACGGCGCATGTGGAGAAAGGGCAAAAAGGGATCGCAACCGCTACCGTGCTGGGAGAGAACGCGACCGTTTGCGAAGTGCTTTCTACGGCATTATGCGCGATGGAGCCCAAAGAGACGATCCGCTTTATCAACGAACAGCTCAGCGCGTATTCCGTCGCGCTTGTGCTTTACGATACGAATTCTCCAACATTTGAGTTTGTGACCAATATGCCGCCGGAAAGCTACCGCCTGCAGGATAAAGCGTTCCTGCCCGCGAGCCGTTTGGATGAGGACGGGAACGTCGTCTACGAAGGACAGTTGTTTGAATAAGAATAAAAGTGGCCCGGGCCTCTAAAATCCATCATTGGAAAGAGGCCGGGCCATTTCTTGCACCATGAAGGCGAGCTTAAGTTGTTTGCAGCCATTTCTGCTGCGCGGCGTTCCAGCGCGCATAGAGCATGCGGGCGATCCATGTGGAGGGGATCAGCCTTCCGAGCACACTCAAGGTGCGGTTGAGAGCGCCGGGGATGTAGATGCGCTTTTTCCGGAGCGCGCGTGAAAGTGTGTTGCGTGCAACGATGCTCAACTCGTTGGTGGTCGCGCGGCCCCAGAAGCCCTGTGCTTCAATACCGGAGAGCGCTTCCTGCGTGGTCGGAAGGCCGCCGGGGCAAAGGGCAAGCACGTATACGCTTTCTGATGCCAGCTCATGGCCGAGCGCCATGGAGAAATCCAGCAGGAAACGTTTGGAGGCGGCATAGGTCGCCTTGAGTGGGATGGGGTAAAGGGACGCAAGGCTTGATACATTGATGATATGGAACGCGCCTTCCGCCCGGCGCTTGAGCGCAGCGTGGGTGACGCGCATGGTTGCCTCAATGTTGAGCCGGACGATGTTGATGAGCGTCTCGCTCTCGCGGGAAAGGAACGCGCCCTCATAATCGATGCCTGCGATGTTCAACAGCAGGTTCAGGCGGATATCCTCACGGTCAAGGCGCAAAAACAATGCTTCCGCTTCTGCAGCGTTGGTCAGGTCGCACGCGTGTGTAAACACATCGACGCCATATTGCCTTCCGATGCCGCGGGCAAGGTCCAATAGAGGCTGCTCCTTAAGATCGGTCAGAACTACGTCATAGCCGCGCCTTGCGCATTCCGCCGCCATTGTGCGGCCAAGGCCGCCCGCGGCGCCTGTAATCAAAGCGATCATGCTGCTTCCTCCTTTTGAAACCGGACGCCGCAAAGCTGCTCGCTGATCAGAAACATCCGGTCAATATAACGGGCATCGTCTGCGTAGGGAGAATGGGGCGCGGACGCGCAATTGTAATAATACAGCCCTTCGGGTGCGGGCATATGGCTGCACACATAGGCAAATGTCTGGGCGGGCACCTCGGGGGAGACCCCGTGGCGCTTTCTGAGCGACCATACAAAGCGCACCAGACCGCTGGTCTCCTTATTGCCGATTTCCGTATTGACAAGGCCCGGGTCGATCACATACATCCTGACGCCTGTTGCAGACATCCTTTGGTTGAAGCCCTGTGTGAACAGCATGGCGCAGAGCTTTGACTGCTTGTAGGCGGCAAGCGGATTGTACTGCTTTTGCAGCATCAGATCGTCCCAATGGACGCGCATGTTCTTGTGCGAGCCGCTGCCCGTCCACAGCACGCGCCCGCTTGCGGCACTAAGCTGTGGGAGCAGACGGTGGGTAAGCAATACGCCCGAAAGGAAGTTGAGCGCAAGCTGCTGCTCATAGCCTTCCGCTGAGGTGGTATAGTAGCTCCGCACGCAACCCGCGTTGAGGATCAGCGCGTCGATGCCTGCAATACCTTTCTGCGTAAGCTGCGCCGTTACTTCATCTGCGGCAGCGTGTACATAGGATTGGTTGGTCAAGTCATGGCAAAGGAATGTGACGTCCGCGTTCGGCAGCAGGGCATGTATGGCGGCTTCCGCCTCCAAACAGCGTTCCTTGCGGTGGCCAATGCCGATGACGCGCCATTGCTGTTCGAGCAACGTTTTTGTAACCGCAAATCCGATGCCGGACGTTGCGCCTGTGATAATTGCGGTTTTCATTTTTGTACCTCCTTGATCTGCCCGCATGCCGCCTCGGGCAGGTAGAGCGTAATGTTTAGTTCATACGGCTGCGGAAATATTCCGAAAAACTCATCTGGAAAGGGCGTTTCCGTGATGTTTAACGTACCATCTGTCACTGTAACGGAAACGATACTGTCAAATGCCGGGGGACGCGGAAGCCACGCGTTCACATAAACTTCCGCGCGGTACTGTTCCGTTGCGGGCACGGCAGTCACCTTTGCCGCGCGAAGGGTTAATACTGCGCGCTCTACGTTTTCTGCGGGATAGCTCTGCGTCTGTGCGTAGGGTCGGATGTATCCCATCCCTAAAATGACGCCAAGGATGACGGCAACGCCGACGAGCCCTGTGATGATCAAAATGATCAGCGTTTTTTGTGTAGGTTTCATCATGCGTTCTCCTTCCGTTTCGTGCGCATCAGCTGCTCTGCCACATGCGGGAGGCGGACGATGCTCTTGCGCCAGAGCGCCGTACAGCCATTTAGGCCAAGAAGCCCGCTGCTTGCGAACAGCAGCGCAAGGAATGCGCCAAGCAGCGCGTAGAGCATGTAGCCCTTTGCAGCTACAATTACGCCATATAGGAATGCGGCGGCGCCCACCGCAATGAGGCCAAATGCCGTTGCAAACAGCGGGATGAGCACGCACAGTGCCAAAAAGTACAGGCAGGCCATGACGAGGCCGCCCAGAAGCTGATAGCGGGCGATGGCGCCGAGCATGCGCAGCACGCTTTTGACGCCGTTTGCGCGCTGTGCGCCCTCCACCGCGCGGTCTGCCGTAAACATGCGCCCAAGCTGGGCCGGGTCACCAAGGGCCGCGGCAATGGCGTCATCTGTTTTCCCCGCGAGCCTTCCCGCCTCAAAATGCTCCCGGTAATCCGAAAGGATATCCTCTTTCTGCTCTGCGCGCATACGCCTGAGCGATTTTTCCAGTAAAGCAAGAAATTCATTCATGCGCCGTGTCCTCCATCAGTTCCTGCACGCTATGGGTAAATACAATCCAATCTTTTCTCAATGCCGCTTCCGCATCCCGGCCCGCCTGCGTCAGGCGGTAGTATTTGCGGGGCGGCCCGCCGGAATCATCGGAAAGATAGGTTTCGCACAATCCATCCGCCTTGAGCTTGCGCAGCAGGGGATAAAGCGTCCCTTCCGCAATTGCGATGCTGCCGGATATTTTTTCCGCCAGCTCATAACCGTAATAATCCCGGTTCCGTAAGAGCGACAATACACAAAGATCCAGCACGCCCTTTTTAAACTGCGCGTTCATGACTCACCTCGAATTCGATATCATTCACTACTAAACATTATTCACTACTGAAATTAAAATAACACCCTCCGCATCGAAATGCAAGAGGGAATTTTTGAAATATTATAATTCTGTTTTACATTTGAGAAGATACATGCCTATTCGTTCATATAGGAGAGCACGACGAGCAGCAGGCCGGAGGCAACGGCGATATGCGCCTCCTCCGCCGTAAAGGAATTGCTGACCGCCATCGGATTCGATTGTGTGATGACGGCGTCTGTGAGCGGATATTTGACGCCGCTCGTGGTGACGCCAAGGCAGCGCTCCGAAAAAGAGAGCAGCGAAAGCGAGCAGTGCTCTTCCCGCTTGAGCGTGATTGCGCCGTTTTGCAGCATGAGCACCCGGTCGTGATCGCCGATGAGCTCTGCCCGCATGCCGGAAATGGTTGCAAAGGCAAGCGCCTGCAGGTTTGCAAGCGTATGATCAAGCCGCCCGCCGATACCGCCAATGATGCTGCACGCCGTATATCCGTGGGAGAGCGCATAGCGCACGCACAGCATGGTATCCGTATCATCCTTTTCCACGGGCACGCGCTCTAAAATCGCCTCCGGCGGCACGATGCCAAAAAGCGAATCGAGATCGCCGATCACAAGGGATGGCGCAATCCCCGCCTCCAGGGCATGCCGGTACCCGCCGTCCGCACAGAGGAGAAAGTCGCCTTCCTGTGGGGTGTAAAGCGCCCGGAGCGGGCGGGTGAGGTATGCGGTGATGATGACGCAGCGCTTTTGCATATTGCTGTCTCCCGGTGAAAACTGTGCTTATAGGATACTCCATTTTTCCGTATGACGCCAGCCGCAGGTACAATTTGCAAAAAACGGATAAGCGGTTTTTTCCGCCGCGTGATATGATCAATACACCGATCGGGAGGAGACAGCATGGACTATAGAGCGTGTATCCAGAAGAGTGTGGACAGCATCGAGCAGCGCCTGAAGGAAGAGATCACCGTGGAGCGGCTGGCCGCGGAAGCCGGCTTCTCTCCCTTTCACTACTACCGCATCTTTCAGGCATATGTCGGCATGCCGGTGATGAGCTATGTGCGCTACCGCCGCCTTGCGCACGCGGCGGCGGAGCTTATCGCGGGCAGGCGCATTCTGGAGCTTGCGCTGGACTGGGGCTTTGATACGCACGCCGGGTTTACCCGCGCGTTCATCAAAATGTTCGGCATGCCGCCGGAACGGTACCGCATGCATGGCTCCGGCCGCGTTCCCGCGCCTGTAAATCTAAAACAATTATGTGACTATCAATTAACGGGAGGAATTGTCATGGAACCGAAATTTGTAACGCGCCCCGCGTTTTATGTGGCGGGATACCATCTGCGCACCACCTCCGTGAACGGCGAGAACAGCAGGGCCATCCCCGCGTTCTGGCAGGAGTATCTGAAGAACAACGTCAAAACCCTGCACAGCGCGGTGACGCCTGTCAACCACAGCGAATATGGCCTGTGCATGGAAGCGGATATGGAGACGGGGGAGTTCTCTTATGTAATCGGATTGGAAGTAAAAGACCCTGCTTCCGTGCCGGAACAATTCCATAAAGCGCTTGTACCCGCGGCGACTTATGCGGTGTTTACGACCCCGCCCGCGGACCAGCAAGGGTTTGTGGCGGCAATACAGGGCACCTGGAATTTCATTTATGAGCAGTGGTTCCCCGCTTCCGGCTATGAGTACGCGCCCGGGTGCGCGGATTACGAACTCTACGATGAACGATGCATGACGGACACCGGCAAGCAGATCGATATCTATATCCCCGTAATGAAGAAAGCCTGACAAGGCTTGCACCGAAAAAGCAATAGAAAATGCGCGTCCTGTTGATGGGACGCGCATTTTTTATATTGCGTTCAGCGCCCGGCGTGGTCCAATAGGTAGCCTTCCATGCCGTCGGCGTCGCTGACGCGAAGCGCGCGGATATCGAGCCGCCGCATCAGCTCCAGTAAAATCAGCGCGCCGAAGAGTATGATATCGTGCCGCGCGGAAAGCAGTGGGTGTTCCTTTCTTGCTTCACCCATGTCCAACAGGGCTTCATAGAGCGCACCAACGCTCTTTGGTGTCAGCGTCTGCGCGTTGACGCGCAGGCTGTCATAAGCGGTAAGCCCCGCCT
>JAEYLA010000071.1 GCA_023461495.1 Bacillota bacterium
CAGCATCCGCTTGCCGTCGTCATTTCCCCTTCGGATTCCTATATGCCGCCTGAACACATCTTTGATGCAACGCTGGGAGACCTCTATGTGCTGCGCATGCAGGAGGTTGAAATTGACCGCACCGCGCTTGACACCATTGAGTTTGCGGCAGAAAAGCTGCAAATCCCGCTGTGTATGATCCTCATGCATGGAACCCGGCGCGGAGACCCCGAAGAGGATGAAGGGTTTTGGGAGCGCTTTCGCAAGGACGATGATGAGGAAGATTATAAGACCATCAAATCCTGTGTGCAGCGCGTGCGCAACAGCTCATCGCTTGCACCGCTTCTGGATGCGGGTGAGTTTTTTGTGGTGGGCGCGAAGTACGATCTTATGAGCGGCCGCGTGACCGTATTTGATTTCTAGCATCTTTGTGCAACCGTAAGAGCGGCTGCACGTTTATTAGAGGGAAGTATG
The DNA here is from genome assembly GCA_023461495.1 of Bacillota bacterium. GTDB lineage: Bacteria > Bacillota > Clostridia > Christensenellales > CAG-138 > JAEYLA01. Next base: position 454 of record JAEYLA010000071.1, read on the forward strand.
CTGCTTCATTGGCAAACACTAAAGGCGCAGGTCGCGGCCTGTGAAGGCTGCGCACTGTGCAATACGCGCACCCAAACGGTATTTGGGGAAGGCAGCCAGCAGGCGGATATCCTGTTTGTCGGGGAAGGACCCGGCAGGGAAGAAGACATGCAGGGCCGTCCCTTTGTTGGTCCGGCCGGACAACTGCTGGATAAAATGCTATCCGCCATTGAACTTGACCGCGAAAAAGTATACATTGCCAATGTTGTAAAATGCCGCCCGCCGCAAAACCGTGTGCCTTTGGAGGCGGAAGCGCTTGCTTGCCTGCCTTATTTAAGGGCACAGACGGGTCTGTTAAAACCCAAAATCATTGTGTGTCTGGGCGCTACTGCCGCAAAGTACATCTACGAGCGTGAAGTACGCATCACGAGGGCGCGGGGCATATGGAAAGAAAAAAGGGGTGTGTGGATATTGCCCACCTACCATCCTGCGGCGCTGCTGCGGGACCCGGATAAAAAGAAGGAAGCTTGGGCGGATCTCCAGTCCATACGGGATCGTTATGCATCCCTGATCTCGGAGAGGGGCGCTGTACAATCCCCCGAACAAATGGTATAATGCAACAGGTTTCCTATACAGTCGAAAAAATGGAGGTATTCATATGTCCGGCCACTCTAAATGGGCAAACATCAAAAATAAAAAGGAAAAAACCGACTCGCAGCGCGGCAAAATCTTCACCAAGATCGGCCGTGAGATTGCGATTGCCGTAAAAGAGGGCGGCGCGGACCCCGCCAACAACTCCAAGCTGCGCGACGTCATTGCAAAAGCCAAGGCAAACAATATGCCCAATGACAACATTGCGCGTTCGTTGAAAAAAGCTTCCGGGGAACTTGGCAGCGTTAACTATGAAGAGGGCACATATGAAGGCTACGGCCCCGGCGGCATTGCGGTGATTGTGGATGTTGTTACGGATAACCGCAACCGCACAGCGGCTGAAATGCGCCACATTTTTGATAAAAGCGGCGGCAGCCTAGGGGCGACCGGCTGCGTTGCATGGATGTTTACAAAGAAGGGCGTCATCATTATTGAGCGCAGCGCGCTCCTTGATGAGGATGAAGTCATGATGGCAGCACTTGACGCGGGCGCTGAAGATTTTGTTCCGCAGGATGACGTTTATGAGGTGTATACCGCGCCCGCGGATTTTTCGCGCGTGCGTGAAGCGCTTGAAGCGGCGGGGTACACGTTTGTTTCCGCGGAGCTTGATATGATTCCGCAGAACACGGCCGATGTTTCCGATCCTGAAACCGTCCAGAAAGTGGAACGCTTTTTGGAATGGCTAGACGACAACGACGATGTGCAGGATGTGTTCCACAACGGTATCCTGCCCGAAACGGAAGAAGAAGATTAATACGAACATTGGAAAGCGGTTAACAGCCGCTTTCTTTCTACCAATGGAAAGAGGGAGTATCCATGAAAAAAGTGATCGCCTGTATCCTGTTGTGCGGAATGCTTGTCATTGGCTTGGGCGCGTGCAAGTCTCCGGAAGAAATCAACCAGACGGTACAGCAGCAGCGTCAGGACCCGCAGCAAATTATTATCCAGCAGCCAATCCCGCCCGAAGCGCGCTTGCTCACTGTAACCGGAAAGGGTAAGGTTGAGGCGCAGCCGGATATCGCTACCGTACAGCTTTCGGTCTATGTGCAGGCAGCGACCGCAGAAGAAGCGCAGAACCAGAACAATGTGAAGATGGATGCGGTGCTTACGGCCATCAAGGCGTTGGGCGTTGCGGAAAAAGACATCCAAACCCAGGAGATCACTGTGTATCCGATCATGGACAATGCAAAAAATACCCAGGAGATTACCGGATACAGCGCTACCAACGGGATTACCGTCAAACTAAGGAATGTCAAGAAGAGTGGCGAGCTTATTTCCGCAGCGACTCAGGCCGGTGCAAACGAAGTTACCAGCATCAACTTTGAGGTGTTGGATGAAACGGCGGCTTATCGGCAGGCGCTTTCCGCCGCAGTGGAGGACGCCAACGCCAAGGCGGCCATTATGGCAAAGGCTGCAGGAGCGGATATTGACGGCCCCATGACCGTGCAGGAAGGAACGAGCTACACCACAGATATGAGCGGCAACATGCGGTATGCGGCCTCCGGAATGTCGGCAGACGGCGGCACGACAACGCCGGTGCAGGCAGGGCAGCTTACCGTAAGCGCAGAAGTTACTGTGCAGTTTAAACTCAAATGGCCGGCGGCGACGCCTGCGCCTTCCGCCACGCCAAAGCCATAACGCATTCTGCTCTCAAAAGCCGCACCCGTTTGGGCGCGGCTTTTTGCATGCCTGCAATACGAATCGGCTTCAATCCATTTTTCAGCCATACCACAAATACTTGTCCGTGGTTTCAGCTAAGAAACGTGTAAAAAATACATGCGGTTTTTCCGCATATATAAAAGGAATACGCATTGTTAACGCATGAACCGGCTATTTCACTGCATAGATTACTCTAAGAGTAATTGCGAGGAGGCGTAAACCGTGCGCGTTTTTGTTGTAACCAAGCGTACACTTCTGATTGCCGCCGCCGTGCTGATTTTAATTGCGGCAGGCATTATCGTGGCTGTTACGGCCGGAGGGGATGGCGGGGCAAGCCAGACCTCTGCCGCCATGCAGGACAATGAGTATGAACTTGAGGTGCTTGCAGGAAAACGCAAGGAGCTTCCGGTCTACAGCGTAAACAGGGACGACAAAAAAATTGCCCTGACGATTGACGCCGCGTGGGAGGACGATAAGACCCCCTTTATTCTGGACCAGCTGGACCAGGCAGGCATCAAGGCTACGTTCTATGTTTGTGGGTTCTGGATGGATAAATATCCGGACTATGTGAAAAGCATATTTGCAAAAGGCCATGAGCTTGGCAACCATACGGATACGCATCCCCATATGAGCAAGATCGATTCCGTAAAAATGCAAAAAGAATTGACAGCGCTAGATGACAAAATGGAAAAACTGACCGGAAAGCGCTGCAAAACATTCCGGGCGCCGTATGGCGAATACAACGATACGGTTATCACCACCACGAGGGCAATGGGATATACCCCGGTACAATGGGACATTGACACGATAGATTGGAAACAACGCAGCACGGATACCATACTCGCTTCCGTGATCCCCAAACTGCATCCGGGCGCAATTATCCTATGCCACAACAACGGATACAATATTGAAGAGTATCTGCCCAAGCTGATTGCTGCGGCAAAAGAGCAAGGATATGAGTTTATAACAGTCAGTGAATTGCTGTTGCCCGGCGAGACGATGATTGACGTCAACGGCGTACAAAAGGTCAAAGGCTCTCAGGCAATTATAGAGCAGGAGGAATGAAAGCGTACCGCGCCTCCCATCTTATACGAGATCGATCGGGAAGCGCCGGAATCCGGCGTTTCCCCATTTTTATATGCAAAATGCATCTTCTCTTCTATGATATATACGCGTTATAATGAGGTCGATTCTCTGCCGCAGATAAGTATAAAAAAACGAAGCCTTCTCTGCTTAGCTTCGTGTCCTGCCATGCAATTCTGTCAAACTTTCGAGAATGCTAACCAAATCCTGAGAAAACAAAGCGCCGCACTCTTTTAAAATGTTAATTGCTTCATTTGGATTTTTTGATGGTCGATATGGACGATAAGAGGAAATCGCATCAAAAACATCGGCGATCATAACAATTTTTGCGTACCTATGTATTTGAGATTCTGTAAGATGCAATGGATATCCGCTGCCGTCATTGCGTTCATGATGTTGTTGCATGATCAAACTGGATGCTTCAGGAAGATTGTATTCTGCAATCATATCAATACCCAAATCACAGTGTTGTTGGATTAAGGCTTTTTCCTGATCGGTAAGAGCATCCTTTTTATATATAATTGATTTTGGTATAAGCAGTTTTCCTACATCATGCAGCATGGCGCCCAGCGCAATTTCGTATAGTTCCTGTTGTGTGTATCCAAATTTGATGGCAATCATTAAGGAAATAAGTGAAACGTTGATAGAATGCGTATATATCCAATCAATATGATGAAAAAGAGCGCGTATGATTAGCCCCCATGATTCGGATCTTGATTCAAGCAACACACGGTTGACAATATCGGCAGGCAGATCAAACAGCATGCTATTAAAGCAATGAAGGTTTGCAGGAATATTAGTATGTAATATGGCTTCAACCTGTGTATTTGCATAGTTGTTGCCCTCATATTCTATATGAAATGTTGATAGTTTCTGTCGCATCGTTTTGGTAAGGCGCATATTTTTTGCTAAGATTAGCCGCCCGCGCTCGTCATAATAGTTTTTCTTGGAATACATAAGGACTGAAATCTCCCTTCATATTATCAAAATGGAGAATATCTTAGTGTTTATAGCTTATTATACTGAACATTATAGTTATAAACTCTGAAAAATACAAGTGAAAGCTGTATTCTGAAGGCGGGGTGGTTAAATGCTTGACAATAGAATTCGCGAATTGAGAGAAGCAAAGGGAATGACCCAATTGCGGCTAAGTTTAGAATTGGAAGTAACACAGGAGACAATAAGCGCTTATGAAACAGGGAAGCATCTTGCCAGCGTTAAAACATTGATGAAAATGTCGGAAATTTTTAATGCTAGCATGGATTACATTATGGGTTTATCTGATATAAGAAAGCCAATGAAAGCTTCAAACTTGAACAATGACGAAATAGTGGTGGTTGAGACGTTTCGAAAGCTTAACCATATACAAAAGGAAAAGGTAAATGCCTATATGGAAGGAATGCTGAATTAGTGAATACCTCGGGTCCGAAAAGGAACTCCTTATACGGGATTATATATGTTATACTGTAGCTTTGCCAGTATAATTAATAAAGGGATCATTGTCGGTAAAACTCTATATTCTAAAAATTTCAAAATGCCGATGTTATCGGCATTTTTTTCGCCCTTATGCTCTAGGTGCGCAAGGTTGCGAAAAAAAACGCTTTCCCCTATAATAAAATGGATTTGATATGCCGTGATGGCGCAACCAAAGGAAAGAAGGACCGTTTTTGCAGACCAGCGACTTTTTTTATGAGCTTCCGCCGGAGCTGATTGCGCAGGTGCCAATGGAGGACCGCGCCGCATCCCGCCTCCTTGTCTATCATAGGAAGGACTCAAAATGGAAGGATACCTCATTTTCCGCATTGCCCACATATTTAAAGCCCGGCGATGTACTGGTGCGCAACACTACGCGCGTTATTCCGGCAAGGCTCTATGGAGAGCGGGAGGATACGGGCGGCAAAATGGAGTTTTTGCTGTTGAAGCGCCTTGAGGGTGATGTATGGGAATGCCTTGTGAAGCCCGGACGGCGCGCAAAGACCGGCCTCACATTTCAAATATCCGAGGAGTTGAGCGCAACCGTATTGGATAGCATGCCCGATGGCGGACGGCGCATACAGCTCAACTATACAGGCGTATTTGAAGAAGTGCTCGACCGCGTTGGGCAGATGCCCTTGCCGCCGTATATTACGGAAAAACTCCCCGATAAAGAGCGTTATCAGACTGTATATGCGCGCGAGCGCGGGTCAGCTGCAGCGCCTACGGCAGGCCTTCATTTTACAAATGCGCTGCTCGATACGCTCAAGGGAAACGGCATTGAGATTGTGGACGTCCTTTTGCACGTGGGGCTTGGCACATTCCGCCCGGTTTCAGCAGAGACTGTGGAGGAACACCACATGCATTCGGAGTATTATGAGGTGACGGAGGCCGCAGCAAACGCCATTAACCGCGCTCACGCAAGCGGCAGCAGGGTCATTGCGGTAGGCACGACCTCGTGCCGTACACTTGAAAGCGTGACGGATGAGGATGGTGTTGTCCACGCAAAGAGCGGTTGGACGGATATCTTTATTACGCCCGGCTATCGGTTCCGCGCGATTGACGGATTGATCACGAACTTTCATTTGCCGGAATCCACGCTGTTGATGCTGGTGAGCGCATTCACAACGCGCGAGGGTATGCTCTCAGCCTACCGCCATGCGGTGGAGGAGCGGTATCGTTTTTTCAGCTTTGGCGACGCAATGCTGATTGTATAAGGAGTACGCATGCAGTATTTTTCCTACGAGGTTTTAAAAACGTGTAAACAGTCCGGCGCGCGGCTTGGCGTGCTCCACACGCCGCATGGCGATATTGAAACGCCCTGCTTTATGCCGGTCGGCACACAGGCTACCGTAAAGGCCATGACGCCTAGGGATTTAAAGGAGATCGATGCGCGTATCATCCTCTCCAATACCTATCATCTTTACCTGCGCCCCGGCCACGAGCTGGTACGTGAGGCGGGCGGCCTGCATGCGTTCATGGGCTGGGACAGGCCTATCTTGACCGACAGCGGTGGGTTTCAGGTGTTCAGCCTGGGCGCGAATACGCGTATTATGGAAGATGGCGTGGAGTTTCGGTCCCACATCAACGGCAGTAAGCACTTCTTTACCCCGGAATCGGTGATGGAGGTGGAGCAGGCGCTGGGGGCGGATATTGCCATGTGCTTTGACGAATGCGCGCCGTATCCAAGCGACCACAGCTATACCCGTGCCGCCATGAACCGCACCCACCGTTGGGCGGAGCGCTGCAAGGCCGCGCATACAAGGAAAGATCAGGCTTTGTTTGGTATCGTGCAGGGCGGCATGTACAAGGACCTGCGCATTGAAAGCGCCAAGGCGATTTCGGATATGGATTTTGTCGGGCACGGCATCGGCGGGCTTTCCGTTGGGGAACCCAAGGAAATCATGTACGATATGCTCGAAAACATGATGCCTTATATGCCCAAGGAGAAGCCCAGGTACCTCATGGGCGTAGGTAGCCCGGACTGCCTGATTGAAGGCGCAATCCGGGGCGTGGACATGTTCGACTGCGTATTGCAGACCCGCATTGCAAGAAACGGGCTTGCGTTGACGCGATACGGCAAACGGATGCTGAGGAACAATGAATTTGCGCACGATTTTTCTCCTATTGAAGACGGGTGCGAGTGCTATGCGTGCAAGAACTTTACGCGCGCTTATATCCGCCATCTGAACAAGGCAAAGGAAATTTTGGCGGCACATTTGATTACCATGCACAACCTGCATTTCACGCTCAGGCTGATGGAAGAGGTACGGCAGGCCATCCGGGAAGACCGGCTGCTTGATCTGCGTGCGGAATGGAAGGAAAGGGGCGGCATGGATTGAACCTGTGCTTTGTTACCCGATCGGCGGAAGAAACCCAGGAACTGGGTGCGCGTATCGCGGAATTGTTGTTTCCCGGCGCGTTCATCGCGCTTACCGGCGGCCTTGGCGCGGGGAAGACTGCGTTTTCCCAGGGGATTGGCCGGGGCATGGGGATAGACAGTGTTACAAGCCCCACGTTCACCATCTTGCAGGAGCATGAAGGGCGGTTGTCCTTGTATCACTTTGACGCTTACCGGCTGGAGAACGCACAAGGGCTTTATGATATCGGCTTTTTGGAGTATGCTTCAGGCGATGGTGTCATATTGATGGAATGGCCGCAAAATGTGCCGGAGGCGCTTCCAAAGGCCCGGTTGGATATTAAGCTGGAAGGCAGCGGAGATTTGCCGCGTACCATTGTGCTTATGGCGACGGATAAGCGCCATCAGGCGGTCTTAGATGCGCTTGCTGCACAGGGGAAAGGGAGGCTATGCTGATTTTAGGGATTGAGACGGCCAGTTCCACGGCTTCCGTCGCGTTGATGCGGGAGGACACGTTGCTTTGTGAGCATAGCGTCCACCATACGCGCACGCATTCGGAAACCGTGATGCCGATGGTGGAGCGCATGCTTACAGAGTTCGGCTTTGCACCGGACCAATTAGGGGCGATTGCGGTCAACTGCGGCCCCGGTTCGTTTACCGGCGTGCGCATCGGCGTCTGCGCCGCAAATGCGATGGGCGCTGCGCTCAATATTCCGGTAGTTGCCGTCAATGCGCTCGAAGCGCTCTATGAAAACGTGCGCTTCTGGCCGGGAAACGTCTGTGCGATCATCAACGCCGGAAATGATAACGCGTATTTTGCGCAGTATGCAAACGGCGGTGAAGCGGCTTTGCCCACTGCCGAGGAGGTTGCGCTTTATTTAGGGCAGGTTCCGGCAAGGACGCTGTTTGTTGGAGACGGGATCGCAGCATACGAGGCGGTCATCTTGGAGGCCGTTACGGACGCGAAACTTGCGCCCGAGTATACCTCGCTCAGCCACGCTTCCGCACTGTGCCGTGTCGCGCGGCGCCGCCTTGCACAAGTGGAAGAACCGCCCAAAGAGGCAGTCCCGTTGTACTTGCGCCCTTCTCAGGCGGAGCGCATGTGGCAAAAGCTGCACACGGATGCATAACGCATTGAACCGGCATAGAAAGAAGGAAAGTGTATGGAAGACATTATCTTCCGCCGCATGCTCAAAGCAGATCTTCCTGCCATAGCGGAGCTGGAACAAATCTGCTTTCGCTCTCCCTGGACGCTGAATATGCTAAAGGGGGAACTGAAAAACCGCCTTGCGTATTACCATGTGCTTGAGCTGGATGAAAAAATTGTGGCATATGCGGGTATGTGGGTGGTGTTTGAAGAGGCGCACATCACAAACGTTGCGGTATCGCCTGAGCACCGCAGGAAAGGGCTTGGCAGGCGCATCATGTTAGAGAGCATGCGCGAGGCGGTAAAGCTTCATGCCACACAGATGACTCTGGAGGTGCGCGAAACGAATTTTAGCGCGCAGGCGCTTTATGAAAGCCTGGATTTTCAAAATGTGGGCAGGCGCAAAAAATACTACAGCGATACCGGCGAGGACGCCTTCATCCTTTGGAATACGAACCTTGTGAAAACCATCGAACAGTTGCATGCATAGCGGTCAGGGGTCTATAATAGCCTAGTACATACGCTGATAAGGAGGACTCGCCTTGTTCCTTACAATAGACGGCATCAACACCCGATATGAAGTGTATGGCGAAGGCGAACCCGTCCTTGTGCTGCATGGGTGGGGGGCAAGCATTGAAGCCGTACAATCCATTGCAAATTGTATCAGTGCGCTTGGCAAACAGGCGATCTGTTTTGATTTCCCCGGCTTTGGGCAGAGTGAGGAGCCGCCCGTACCTTGGGGTGTACCGGAGTATGCCGCGTTTACGCGCAAATTTATGGAGGCGTTTTCGCTTTATGGGGTGGATGTTGTCTGCCATTCCTTTGGAGGGCGCGTTACAATACTGCTTGCAAGCGAGGATGAAAAGCTGTTTCACCGCCTGTTGATGATCGGTGCAGCAGGAATTCGCCCCAGGCGTACGCTCAAGTGGTATGTACGGACTTACACCTATAAGCTTGGGAAGCACCTTTCAAAAATCGATTGGATTGATGATATCCTACACTTAAAGGAAAAGCAGAAGACGGCAGGCTCGGAAGACTACCGGGCATTAAAGAGCGATTTGATGCGCGCCGTGTTTGTGAAAACCGTAAATTTGGATTTAACGGACCGATTGCCCCGCATCAAGAACTCCACGCTTCTGATCTGGGGTGACAAGGACACGTCCTCTCCATTATATATGGGCAAGCTGATGGAACAGCGCATACCGGACGCCGGGCTTGTGATATTTGAAGGAGCGGGACATTTTGCCTATGCGGATCAGTATCCGCGTTTTTGTGTGGTGTTGAAGGCGTTTCTTTTACCCCATGCATAAATCGAACATGAGGAGGCCCGGATGACAGGAATTTGGAATATTATATTTGCGGCGCTCGCTGCAATCGCAACGGCGTTTGCGGCGCTGCACACCATACATATGCTGCAGTTGGAAAGCTATCAGGGCAACATGTATCTAAAATGGATCCGGCGTGCCGGGATGCAGGATTGCATGCTTTCCTTCCTACTTGGAGGGATGGCGTTTTTGCTGCATATCGCCTGGGTATTCTTTTTTTACAGCCAGCCGATGCTTGCGGAGTTCCTCTGGTATGGCGGGGATGTTGCTTTTATTGCCGCCATGCTCTATATCGGCTTTTCCAACAGAAAGCTTCCGGCAAAAAAGCCGCTGGCGTTTACGGGGCGCGTCAAGCGGCTGCTTGGCTGCCTGGCTGTGCTTGCTTCCGTGTTCCATATGGGCTTGTTTCTTTCTTATAACATATCGGGCTGGGGCGGAATTTTGGGCATGAACCTTGTCCGGTATCTGCCCGGGTTGCTGCTGCCGTTTTTTGTGCTGCTTGCGCATGTAATCATGCTTCCGGTGGAGAATTCCATTAAGTCTTGGTATTACAACGACGCCAGAAAAAAGCTTGCCGCGCGCAAAGACCTGATCAAGATCGGCATTACGGGCAGCTATGGGAAAACCAGCACCAAGTTTATCTTGGGCACCATCCTTCAGGAGGATTGGAACACGCTGGTGACGCCTTCAAGCTTTAACACCCCTATGGGCATTACCCGTGTGGTGCGCGAAAAACTGATGCCGGAGCACCAGGCGTTTGTCGCTGAAATGGGTGCGCGCTATAGGGGCGATATTGCGGAGTTGTGCAGGCTGGTACAGCCCAAATACGGCATTATTACCTCTGTGGGCAAACAGCACCTGGATACTTTTGGTTCTTATGAAACGGTGATCGAAACCAAATCCGAACTTCTGTACGCATTGCCCGCGGATGGCGCCGCTTTTTTAAACGGCGACAATCCGGATTGCAGGCGCATGTATGAGCGGCTGCCGTTAAAAAACAAATTCCTCTTCGGACTATCCGGGAACGGCCTGTATCTGAAGGCGGAGGATATTGAAGTAAGCAGCGCAGGAAGCACGTTCACACTGGTAACGGATACGGGCGAGCGCGTACGCTGCGCAACGCAGCTTTTAGGCAAACACAACATCGGCAATATCACAGGCGCTGCGGCGCTTGCAAGATATCTTGGCGCATCGTTGGAGACCATCGCCATCGGCATTGAAAACCTCACGCCGGTAGAGCACCGCCTGCAGCTTGTACAGGGCCAAAACGGTATCACCATCATCGACGATGCTTTCAACGCCAACCCCTCCGGCACCAAGGCCGCACTCGAAGTATTAAAGAGCTTTGCGCCGGCGCGCCGCATCATTGTGACCCCCGGCATGATTGAACTTGGCGGGGAAGAGGAACGCTTTAACGAGGAGTTGGGCCGCGATATCGCACAGGCCGCGGATATCGCCATATTGGTGGGCAGAAACCGTGTTGCGCCGATCCGCCGCGGGCTCATTGACGGCGGATTTATGGAAAGCTGTATCATCCAGGTGGATACGCTCACACAGGCGACAGAAAAGCTCCCGCTTTATACGGAGCCCGGCTGTGTCGTGCTCTTTGAGAACGATCTCCCGGATAATTACGACAAG
>JAEYLA010000072.1 GCA_023461495.1 Bacillota bacterium
GCAATGCCCGAAGTCACGGGGAGCATGGTTGCGATATAGGGGATGTTGTCGATAAACGCGGAAAGCAGGACCGAGAACCACACCAGAAGCGTGTACATCAGGAACAAGTTGTTGTTGCTGATGGAAACAAATATCCTGCTGACTTCCGTAATGACGCCCGCTTCCGTAATGCCCGCAATTACCACAAATAAGCCCGCGAGCAGCAGCAGCGTAAAATAATCGATCTCCTTCAATGTATCCTTAATGAACGTCAGGCGCTTTTTCAATAGCTCCCGCACAACCCCTACCGCAAAGAGCCCAACGCAGATCATGCCGTTGATGGTGCTGGGCTTATTGGGTAAAAAGGAGGCGAGGATGAGCAGAATAACAGTCGCTACCAGCAGCACGCTGGGGAAATAGTCCGTAACCACCGTCCGTTCGTCGGCGTGGATGGGCTGCCGCTGCTTGCGGAACACATACAGCAGCACAAACGCGGAGACAATTGCGCCGATCTGCACAATGAAAAACATGCCGGGGCGGTTGTTGTAGAAGAAGAAGTCTAAGAAGTCCATGTTGGCATAACCGCCCAGAAGGATGGAAGTGGTATCCCCCACAAGCGTCGCAGCGCCCTGCAGATTGGATGAAATCGCAATCGCAATAATGGGCATGACGGGAGAAATCTTCAGCTTTCTTGAGATATCCAGCGCAACTGGCGCCACCATAAGCACAGTCGCCACATTGTCCACAAATGCGGAGATGAGGCCCGCAAACAGGGCAAGCGCGATGATCGCCCACCGCACGTCCGGCATTTTATCAAGTATCATGTCCGCCAGCAGCGCAGGCATTTTCGATTCGATAAACAGCGCCACAGTGCCCATGGTGCCGAATATCATCATGATTACATTCCAGTCGATCGCGGAAAAAATCTTATTTGCCGGTAAAATTCCGAGTACCACAAAAAGCGCTGCAGAAAGAAGTGCGATATACGCCCGGATTTTGGGGAAAGCGATCAAGCATATATAGGTAACAAGAAACAGTATGACGGCCAATGTCATTGTAAAGAACCACCTCCATATCGTTTATAGGCCAAAACAGCCCCGGATTACGAATTCCTCCCTTCTTATCTTGATTTTAAAAGAATCAGATCATCTTCGGCCTGCAGCTCGGTCTTTGCGTCCAGCACCGCGATCACCTCTGTATCCCGAATGATGGCAATGATATTGACGCCCTCCGTTTGCCGCAGCCGCAGCTTTTCAAGGCTCTTACCCACCCAATGGGGCAGGGGCTTCATTTGTATAATATCGTACTTATCGGATCGATGGATCGATTCCATTAGTCCATTTGTGATCAGCCCATATACCACGCGCTCCCCCATCTCTTTTTCAGGAAGGATCACGCGGTCCACGCCGATGGATTCGAGTATCAGCTTTTGCCGAGCGCCGTTGGCCTTTGCCATGATATGGGGCACCCGCATTTCCTTGAGAATGGTTGCCGTCACGGCTGCAGCCTCAAAATCCGCGCTGAACGCGATGACCACCACGTCAAAATTGCCGATTCCCAGCTTTTCGAGCGCCGCTTTGTCGGAAGCGTCCGCTTGCACCGCGTGGGTGCAAAACTGCGCCGCCTCCTGCACCATATGTGCGTCCATATCGCAGCAGAGCACGTTGTGCCCGTTTTCCGCAAGCATGTACGCCATGCTTCTTCCAAACTTGCCTAATCCCAATATGGCAAATTGCGTATTCTGATCCACCATAACGTTATCCATACCACTATCACCTCTAACCAATCATCACGTCTTCGCTCGGATACTGAACGCACTCGTTCACGGCGCCCGCACGCTGCTGCAGTAGCAGTATGATTGTGATTGGGCCGATTCGTCCAATAAACATATACAGCATCATCAGCAGCTTGCCGGGCACCGTCAGAAACGGCGTAATGCCCGTTGTAATGCCGACCGTGCCCAGACCTGAGGCCACTTCAAACAAAAGGTCCGCCGGGGTATGCAAGAATGGCGACCCACGTTCCGTCAAGGCGAGAATCATGCTACCGCCCAGCCACAGCAACAGCATGATCACGATCACCGTCAGCGCGCGCTGCAAAGTAAACAACGGCAGCGCGCGTTTATAGGCGCAGATGCCTTTTTCTCCCCGCACCGTATTCCAAACACTCAAAAACACAATTGCAACCGTAACGGTTTTGATGCCGCCTGCGGTTCCGCCCGGAGACCCGCCGATCATCATAAACAGGCTCGAAACGACTCTGGAGGTTTCTGTAAGCCCGCTTTGCACAACGGTAAAAAAACCCGCCGTACGCAATGTGACGGACTGAAACAAGGCGCGCAACAATTTTTGCGCGTCCGAAAGCCCGCCTAGCGTCCGCGGATTATAATATTCCGCAAGAAAGAAGTAGACTGTTCCCAACGCAATGAGCACGCCTGTTGTGATTAGCGCCAGCTTCGTATGCAGCGAAAGCCTGTATTTCTTTTTGATTTCCGGCTGTATTTTATATTTGATTTTCAGCCCCAAGTCCCGCCATACCAAGAACCCGATGCCGCCGATTACAACAAGACCCATAATCACGGCATTGATCAGAAGATCATCCGCATAGGGCGTGAGGCTCTGTCCTCCAACAAGGTCAAACCCTGCGTTGCAGAAAGCGGAAACCGCGTGGAATACGCCGTTTGCAAGCGCACCATGCCATACCATGCCTTTGCTCCAAAAAGAGAGACCCAGAAGGACAGCCCCGATTCCCTCGCACAAAAACGTACCGCGCATCACCAGCAGCACCAACCGAACCATGCCGTTCAAATCGTTGACATTAAACGCGGCCTGCACCGTCAGGCGGTCCTTCAATGTTACCTTCCTGCCCGCATGGACAATGAAGAATGTAAATATGGTAATCAAGCTGAGTCCGCCGATTTGAACGAGCAGCAAAATGATAATCTTTCCGAACAGGCTCCATGTGGTTGCAGTTACCAGCGTAACAAGGCCGATGATGCAGACCGCCGATGTGGCGGTAAAAAAAGCATCCAAAACCGGAACGCTTACCCCTGCCTGATGTGAAATTGGCAGGCTTAAGAGCAGGCCGCCCAAAATGATCACGGCAAGAAAGCTCGCCGCAATCAGACGCGTAGGCGACATATGCTTATGTAAGTGGCGTAATATTTCGTTGCCCATGGCACCGCCCAACTCAAAGAAATATACTCTATTATACCAAGCGGACCAGTCTCTGTCATCGGCTGTGTTTGTGACAATAACGGCAGTTTCGTCTGAAGGCCCTTTTGCCCGAGGGCTTTTTCCCAAGACATGCACAATCCAAAGCCCTTGCGGCGCTTCCATCTGCACTGGCATACCGGCGGGCCCTTTGAAATTACAGACGCAATGTGGTATGATGGACAAATTGTTTTAGAAATGTACGAGGGAATTATGATCAGCGCACAGGGAATATCTCTTCAATTTGGCGGACGGCAGTTGTTTCAAAACGTGGACGTCCAGTTTACACCGGGCAACTGTTATGGCCTGATTGGGGCAAACGGTACCGGAAAATCCACCTTCCTGAAAATCTTATCCGGCGAAGTCGAGCCGAGCCGGGGCGAGGTGTTTTTAACGCCCGGCGAGCGCATTGCGGTATTGCGTCAGGATCACTATGCGTATGAGCAATATACGCCGGTTGAAACCGTCATCATGGGATACCACCGCCTCTATGAGGTGATGCAGCAGAAAGAAGAGCTGTACGCAAAGCCGGACTTTGACGATGCGGACGGGCTGCGGCTTGCCGAACTCGAAGGTGAATTTTCCGAAATGGATGGCTGGAACGCGGAACCCGACGCGGAAACGCTTTTAAACGGCCTTGGCGTTACGGGCGAATATCATTCTAAAAAGATGTCGGAGCTCGACGGCCCGCGCAAGGTCAAGGTGCTGCTGGCGCAGGCGCTGTTCGCAAAGCCGGACATCCTGCTGCTGGACGAACCGACCAACAACCTTGATGTTTACGCCGTAAAATGGCTGGAAGACTTCCTGATGGACTTCCCCAATACGGTGATCGTTGTCTCCCATGACCGCCATTTTTTAAATAAGGTCTGTACGCACATCGTCGATATCGATTACGGCAAAATCCAGATGTATGTGGGAAATTACGATTTCTGGTATGAATATACGCAGCTTGCCGCGCGGCAGGCAAAGGAAAAGCAAAAAGCAACGGAGATAAAAGCAAAGGAGCTGCAGGAATTTATCCGGCGCTTTAGCGCAAACGCCTCCAAATCCCGTCAGGCGACTTCCCGCAAAAAAATGCTGGACAATCTGCAAATGGACAACTTCGCCCCTTCCTCCCGCCGTTATCCGTTTATTCATTTCAAGCCCGATCGAGAGTTGGGCAACGATGTGTTGCTTGTTGAAGGCATCAGCAAAACAATCGGGGAACGCAAGGTGCTAGATGGAGTAAGCTTTATCGTGCATCCGGGAGACAAAATTGTGTTTGTCGGCGAGGATGAACTGGCGCGCACCACGCTTTTCCAGATCCTGATGGGAGAAATCGAACCCGATGAGGGCTCCTTCAAATGGGGTGTTACCACATCACAGGCCTACCTCCCCTCCGATAACTCCCTGTACTTTAATAATCTGCAGATTTCACTCATCGATTGGCTGCGCCAGTATTCCAAGGACCAGTATGAGTCCACGATCCGCGGCTGGTTGGGGCGCATGCTGTTTTCCGGAGAGGAAGCGCTCAAACAGGTGCATGTGCTTTCCGGCGGCGAAAAAGGGCGCTGCATGTTCGCAAAGATGATGGTTTCCGGCGCGAACGTGCTGATTATGAACGAGCCCACGAACCATATGGACCTTGAGGCGATCACGGCGCTCAACGAAGGAATGACGGAGTTTAACGGCG
>JAEYLA010000073.1 GCA_023461495.1 Bacillota bacterium
ATACGTTTATCGATGTAACGCTGTTCTTTCCCACATCCGACAACCGGACACTCGGCAGCGAAACGCGTACGCTTGCACGCCCCGTCAACGTGAGCCGGGCGCAATGCGCCCTCGAAGCGTTGTCGCAGGGACCGCAAAGCGATACGCTTGCAGGTGCAGTGCCCGAGGGCTGGGCACTTTCCAAGGTGGAGCTCTCCGGCGACGTATGCAACATTTATTTTACAGGCACACCTGCAACGGAAGACGAACTGGTGAATTTGCGGGCCGCCGCCGCCGCGACGGTGTATGCAAACGAGGGCATCGCCTATACGGATATTTTCCTCAACAGCATGCAGCCCGGATATCGGGGCAACCCGCTTGGCGTGCTTTCTTCTATCGATATACCGCTTGATTCCTACCGCAGCGCCATCCGGCGCGACAATAGCGAGTCCTCCTCCCCACAGGGAGAGGCCAATGCATTGGTCAGCCGCAACGCGCAGCTTTATTTTACCGACCTCACAGGGAGCCTGCTGTTGTGCGACGTGCGCGAAATTTCCTATCAAAAGCAGGAGCAGTCAAACATTGTGATTGCTGCGCTGATGGGAGAACTTGCAAAAGGGCCGTTGGGCAGCGAGGGAAGGGAGCCTGTTCTGCCCCCGGACATGCGGCTCATAAAGTGCGTCCTACCCGCTTCCGCCGCCTCGTCCTCCTCCGTGCCGGACGATATTCCTTTGAGCGTAGGCACTGACGGACAACTTGTGGACCTGTATTTTTCCGTGCCGGAACGGTCTGTAATTGCGCCCATCGTATATGCGTCCATCGTATACACGGTTACAGGGTTCTTTCCGCAAACCGGCGGTGTGCGCATATTCCTCAATGAAACCATGATGACGGTAAACGAGGTGCTGCACAATGGAGATGGCGGGGCAACATTTTCCCGCGCCGATTTTTCCGGCCTGCTTGGGCACACGGTTACGTTGATGTTCCCGGATCAGGACGGCATCGGCCTATACCCGGTGCTGCGGTGCCTGCCGCAAAGCGAGGCGTATGACTTGAAGGTGCGCCTTACTTCGTTATTCACCGGCCCTGCCGACCCCGGCATCCCGCTTGCGATGCTGGACGCCTCCCATGTGGAAAGTGTCTCCCTGCACGGTAATATGGCGATTGTCAACTTCCATGAAGGCTTTTTTGACCGTTTGCGCGCCTTTGTCGAATCGGGCGTATCCCATCTTCCCCAGAACACGCGCGCACAGATGACGGTCTTTTCGATCGTCAATACGCTTGCGGGCATTCCGGGCATCGAAAAGGTCTGGCTTCTCGAAGACGGAACGCCCATTGACCGCAGTATCAACCTCCTGTATCTGGGCAGCCCCCTGTTCTACAACCCCGGACTGGTGCTCTCAGGGGAAAGCGCGGATGCGTAAGAATTTATAGTTTATTCATATACGTCCTATGCGCGCCCGCTTTTCATGCGCTATAATAAGGCGTTGGGAAAATACGCGTTGTACAACGCTTTTCATCGCTAAAACGTCGCTCATATTCCCACGGCTTTTTCCAACGCATCAAAGCGCATCGCACCAAGGAGCAGGCAATGTTGAATGATGACAGCAAGCGCAAGATCAGACATGTAGGCGGCAAGACGCAATCCAATGCGAAAGCGCCGCAGAACGAACAAGAGACGGTCCCTTCCCCTTCTCCCTCCCCAAAGGCAGTGCGCGCGGCGGATGAAGCCGTTGCCCGCCAGCTTACAAGAGAAGGCGGCGGCAAACCACCCCACAAAGTCCCCCGTCGTAAACAGAAACGCAAAATGACAAAAGCAGGAAAGATCGTGCTTTTTTCTTTGCTTGCCCTGCTCGTTTTGGGCATCGGCCTTGGAGTCAAATTTTATCTTGACGTAACAAACCCCGCAACGCTGTTTCAGGAAAACAATCACCCGACGCCGACACCCGTTCCCCCCCCGGAGCAGACGCTTGCCCCCAACGCCTCCCCAACGCCTTCCCCGACACCGGATCCGCAGGCGCAGCTGTTGAGCCAGGCCGACCTGGAGTTTATGAAAAACCGCGTCAACATCCTGGTGCTTGGCATTGATGAAAGCACGGAGCGCGCCAACTGGGGTTCCTTCCGTACGGATACGATGATCCTTGTGACGATTGACTTTGCCACAAACGATGTGCATATGATTTCCGTTCCCCGTGACAGCTACGTAAAAATTGCAAACAGCAGCGGCAACGTGATTACGAAAAACGGCGCGCCGCAGTTTGCAAAAATCAACAGCGCCTTCCCCGCCGGCGGCGGCGCGCAAAAAAATGGCTATGAATATGCCATGGGTACCATCAGCCATCTGCTTGGCGGCATACCGGTGCACTATTATCTTGGCTTCAATATGAATGTCGTCAAGGAAGTGGTCAACGCCATGGGCGGCGTAGACTACAATGTGGATGTTGAGGTCAAGATGAACGGGCGCGAGCTGCACCCGGGCATGCAGCATATGGACGGACAGGCTGTGCTGGACTATGCGCGCCAGAGGAAAGGGTCCTCCGATATTGCCCGCGTGGAACGCCAGCAGAAGATCATCATGGCGATCTTCCAGCAGCTAAAGTCCACCGGACAGATTCAGAATATCCCCCAGATCTATCAGGCGGTGGAACAGAATATCCAGACGAACCTGAGTTTTAAGCAGATTACATCCTTGGCGCTCTTAGCGCTGCAAATGGATTCTTCCCAGCTTTACAAGCATACGGTGGAGGGAGAATTCCTCAATATGTATACGGTCAGCTATTGGGGCATCAGCACCACCAAGCTCAACAAGCTGATTCAGGACGTGTTCGGCATCAAGGTTTCAACCGATCCCGATATCAACGTCACCAATATCAAGGCGCAGATCGAAGCAAACCGCGCGCTGATCGCGGCGGAACTCAATACCGCCAAGTCCGCCATCGCCCAGGCCGACCAGATTTTGAGCCAGTACGGCGCGTGGCTGACGGAGGATGTAAAAGCACAGCTCAATAGCGCAAAGGGGCAGCTTGAGGACGCCGTGGATGCGGAGGACAAGGAGCAGCTCGATGCATATACGCCGCCGCTTGTGCAGCTTTGCAACAGCATTTTGACAGCGCTGCAAAATGCCGGCGCAACGGGGGGCTCTGCTCCCGCTGAACCCACGCCCGTGCCGGATACAGGCATCCCTGAAATTCCCGAGGTGCCGGTCGGTTGAACCCGGCGCTATCAAAACAACGCAAAAAAAGAGCGGTGGTTTTCGCCGTTCTTTTTTTTGCGGGCATACTGTTGGGCACACAAGCCTTTGTACGTGAAGCAGTACCGCTGATTCTCATCCATCCCTGGACAGTTCTCTGCCGCACTGCGCTGTTCCCGCTCCATAAACGAAAACCAATTCCTTCAGATTTTCGCGCATTTTTAGTATGAGTGACCACTCATACTCTATATATGGTGCATTGCTTAAAAAAGCTCCCGTTTTCTCCCTCTTTCTTGCTGTTTTGTTTGCCGGGCCTTGGGGAATCTGCTATAATGAGCGAAGCTATCGGGACTTATTTTTATTTTTTAACAAAGTGTTGGGGGGAAAATGATATGGTGACTGTACGCGAGATAACGGAGAAAAAAGACATCCGGACGTTTATCTCCTTCGCCAACAACATGTACAAGGACAATCCCTACTATGTGCCGGATATGTT
>JAEYLA010000074.1 GCA_023461495.1 Bacillota bacterium
CCTTAACCTGTTACGGCCGGTACCAGCTCTGCCGGTAGGCGTTGGGCGTAATGCCCTCGTGCTTTTTAAACAGGTTGATAAAGTGGCTCGGGTTCTCCACGCCCACCTCGCTTGCGATTTCCGCAACGGAGCGGCTGCCGGTGCGCAAATACTCCTTGGCATGGTTCAGGCGGGATAAGATCAGATACTCGTTTGGGGTAAAGCCCGTATGCCGTTTGAAGAGCTTCTGAAAGTAATATTTGTTGATGGAGTAGCGCTTTGCAAGATCGTCGAGCGTAATGCGCTCATTATAATGATCCAGCAAATATGCGCGCGCCTGCTGCACGCAGTCCGGCACGCCGGAGAACGCGCGTTCCGTCAGCGCCGCGCTGATGCCTTCCACCATGATGACGGTCAGCAAGCCGGAGGCCCGGATATCGGACGAAACGCTGTTTTCGCCCGAGCGGTACAGGGAAATCAGCGAACGGATGGCGGCGGTGACGCCGTTTGCAGGCGGCAGGGTGGCGACGGGGCTGCCGTTATTTTGCTGCAAAAACAGTTCGTAGTATTTTGCGCTCGTCGCGCCGTAAAAGTGTACCCACAATACCCGCCATTCCTTTGTCCGCGCGGAGGTGTAGTAGTGCTGCGGCTTTGTGCAATCGATCCAGAAAATCTGGTTGGGTTCGATGACGTGTTTTTCATCGTTGTATTCCAATACGCCCTCGCCGCTTAGGGTACATTTGATTAAGAAGGAGGAAAGGTCCTCCCGCTTGGTATAGTAGCGGTCGTGGGCGATAAAATCGCCCAGCTCCTGTACATAGGCGACTGAACCCTTGATAGCGGTACCGGGCGTTACGGTGAGCCAGACGGATTCCGGATCCAAGTCCAATTGGTAACTGAGTTTGACGTCAGGCATGTCGGCGCTCCTTTGTCAACATACTGTGATAAATACACAACATAGGGGGATGAAATTGTCCTGTGGTAACAGTATAATCATTATAAAGAAGCTTCAAAGAGGATGCAACATCGTATTAGAATGCTCGATTTTTAGGGCATCATCTTGATTGGTATGACCGGGGGACAGACCCGGGTTCAAAGTGCAGGATGTCAAACAATTCCATAGGTCTATGCGCGGCAGTATGGCAAGATAATGTTGCGATGAAAAAGGAGCGTGCTTGATGGAACGGTTCGCATGGAAAGCGCGGGTGCTCCCCGGCAAACTTGATGAATATATCCTCCGTCATGATGAAATCTGGCCGGAAATGACGAAGGTGCTTAACGATGCCGGGATACGTAATTATACCATATGGACAACCGGCGAGGAGCTTTTTGGCTATTATGAATGCGACAGTGTCGAATATGCCGCGAAGGTTCAGGCGACAAGTCCCGTTGTGGACAAATGGAACGCGTATATGAAGGAAGTCATGGTCATGGAAATCGATCCGGCGACCGGCACCGCAGTGCAGCTGAAGCAGGTATTTTTCCACGGCTGACTTCTTTGAATGGATTTAAGGAAAGGGAAGTTTATGAACGAGAATAGAATACTCCAGGGTTTTGCGTACGCAAAGGAGCAATACGCGGCGCAGGGCGTTGATGTTGACGCCGCAATTTTACGCGCAGACGCCGTCCCGGTCTCCATGCACTGCTGGCAGGGGGACGATGTCATCGGATTTGACGGCGTAGGGGCGCTGACAGGCGGCATCGCGACTACCGGTAATTACCCCGGCCGCGCCCGGACGCCCGAGGAGCTTCGCCTGGATATTGACGCCGCCCTTGCCTTTATCCCGGGCGAAACCAAATTGAACATGCACGCCTGCTACGCCGAAAAAGGCGGCAGGCAGGTGGATCGGGACGCTTACACCATTGCGGAGTTCCAGAACTGGGTGGACTGGGCGAAGGAACGGGGCATGGGGCTCGATTTCAACCCCACTTTCTTCTCTCACCCCAAGATGGACGGTGATTTCTCCCTTGCAAGCCGCAATGAGAGCACCAGGCGCTTCTGGATAGAGCACGGCAAGCGTTGCCGTGAAATCGGCTATGAAATGGCAAAGCAGCTGGGCAAGGCATGCGCCGTCAACTACTGGATGCCTGACGGCTATAAAGACGTCTGCTCCGATACGCTGACCCCGCGCGCCATGATGACAGCATCCCTGGATGAGATTTTTGAAGCGCCCATTGACGAAACGATGGCGCCATGCGCCGTTGAAAGCAAGCTCTTTGGCATGGGGGTGGAAAGTTACACGGTTGCGAGCCATGAATATGCGCTTTCCTATGCGCTCACCCGCAACAAGCTGTATACGCTTGACGCGGGCCACTTCCACCCGACGGAAGTCATCAGCGCGAAGATTTCCGCCGTGCTGAGCTTTATGGATCGGATCCTGCTCCATGTCAGCCGCGGCGTGCGCTGGGACAGCGACCATGTCATCGTATTTGACGATGAGCTGCAGCGCATCATGGACGAGATTCTCTTAAACGGGTATGAACAGCGCGTCTGCATCGGTCTTGACTATTTCGACGCATCTATCAACCGCATTATGGCATGGGCTGTGGGGATGCGCAACGCAAGAAAAGCGATCCTGAATGCGGCGCTCGCCCCCATTGATGCGATCCGCAACGCGGAGGCACAAGGCGATTACACAACGCGCCTTGCGCTGCAGGAAGAACGAAAGACGCTGCCCCTTGGCGCGGTGTGGGACTATTATTGCATGACCCGCGGCAAGTCCGTGGGCGGGGACATGATCGAAAAAATCGGCGCTTACGAGCGCGAGGTGCTCACAAAACGCTAAGCGTTTTGTGTGGAACAGGAGGCAAACATGGAATACCTGCTGGAACTGCAGGGGATCTCAAAAACGTTTCCGGGCGTTAAGGCGCTGGACGATGTCCATTTCCGCCTGCAGCCCGGAGAGGTGCACGCGCTCATGGGGGAAAACGGCGCGGGGAAATCCACATTCATCAAGGTGATCACAGGCGTACATAAGCCGGACTGCGGCAATATCATACTCGACGGCAAGGCGGTTTCCTTTCACGACCCCAAGGAAGCGACGGCGCTGGGCATCGCCGCGATTTACCAGCATGTCACCTGTTATCCGGACCTTTCTGTGACGGAAAACATCTTTGTGGGCCATGAGCTGATCCACAAAAAGACCAAGCGCATCGACTGGAAGCAGATGCACAGCCTGGCGGAAGGATTTTTAAAGCAGCTTGGCTCGGATATCGACCCTCGTACCATCATGGGCGAACTTTCCGTTGCGCAGCAGCAGATCGTGGAGATCGCAAAGGCGCTCTCCATCAACGCACGCATCATCATTATGGATGAACCGACGGCGGCACTCACCAAGCGCGAAAGCGAGGAGCTCTACCGTATCACATTGCAATTGAAATCCGAAGGCAAGGGCATTATCTTCATCTCTCACAGGTTTGAGGACATGTACCGGGTCGCGGACCGTGTGACGGTGTTCCGGGATTCCAGGTATATCGGCGACTGGGAAGTCAATGAGATCAGCAATGAAAAGCTCATCTACGCGATGGTGGGCCGCGAATTGAAGCAGATGTACCCGCCCAAAACCAATGAGATCGGGGGAGAACTTCTGCGCGTAGAGGGCCTGCATAAGACAGGCTATTTTGCGGATATCGATTTTGACGTGCGCGCGGGCGAGATTGTGGCCATTTCCGGTCTTGTGGGCGCCGGGCGCAGCGAGGTGTGCGAGGCGGTATTCGGTTACTGGCCGTATGACGCCGGGCGCATCTATTTGGAAGGCAAAGAGACTAAAATCAAGTCCCCCCGCCACGCCATGGATCTTGGTATCGGCTACCTGCCCGAGGACAGGCAAAAGCAGGGCTTGATTTTAGACTGGTCCATCGGCAAGAATATCACGCTGGGCACGCTCAGGCAGCATTCTAAAAACGGTATCTTGAGCATCAAGCGCGAGGAGGAAACGGCAAACCGCCTAAGCAAGCTCGTGCATGTCAAGGCACAGGGTATTGAGGACCTTGCAAGCTCGCTTTCGGGCGGCAACCAGCAGAAGGTGATTGTGGCAAAGCTCCTGGCGTCTGAGCTGAAGGTCATTTTGCTTGACGAGCCGACAAAGGGCGTGGATGTCGGCGCAAAATACGCCATTTACGAAATTATGCGCGAGCTTACCGCACGCGGCATCGGCATCATCATGGTTTCCTCTGAAATGCCGGAGGTGCTGGGCATGAGCGACCGGGTTGTGGTCATGCGCGAGGGCAGGGTGACCTGCACGCTCAAGACAAGCGAAACCACGCAGGAAGCCATACTCGAAGCGGCCATGGTGGCTCCTGGCAAACGGGACAACGCCGTTTCAGGGAGGGAAGCGATCGTATGAACGACACCAAACAGAAAAAGAGAGGGTTAGGAAGCTTCCGCGAGCTGGGGCTGGTGGTATTCATCGTTGCCCTGTGCCTGATTGTACAGGTCTTAAACCCCAGCTTTTTAACGCCGAAGAATATAGACAACCTTCTGACCAATACCGCCATCATCATCATCCTTTCCATTGGCATGATGGTGGTCATCCTGACCGAGGGTATCGACCTTTCCATCGGCGCTACCATTGCGCTTACGGGCATGGTCGTGGCGCTGCACATCAAAAACGTACCGACACTCAGCCCGGTCATTGCGGTGCTTGAGGGCATTGCGGCGGGCATTGTCTGCGGCGCAATTGTGGGCGTACTGGTGGCGCGGGTCAACGTGCTGCCCATCATCGCGTCGCTTGGCATGTGTTATGTATACCGCGGCGCGGTGTTCCTCATTTCCGGCGGCCAGTGGGTCAGTGCCCACCAAATGAGCGTACAGTTCAAGAGCATGGCGACAGGCAACCTGTTCGGCATCAACAACCTGGTGCTTATCGCGTTTGTGGTATTCCTTATCTCGGTTTACTTCCTGGGGTATACGCGCATCGGCCGAAGGTTCTACGCGGTCGGCTCCAATGTGGAGGCGGCGCGCATCTCCGGTATCAGCGCAAGCTCCACCAAATGGCTTGCCTACACCATCATGGGCGGCCTTGCGGGTTTGGCCGGCGTGCTGTGGGTTTCTAAATTCGCTTCCGCGCAGCCCGATACCGCAACGGGCTATGAGGTCAACATCATAGCGGCGTGCGTCATCGGCGGCGTGTCCATCTCGGGCGGCTCCGGCAAGGCCATCGGCGTGCTGCTGGGATCGCTGCTCATCGGCATCATCAATAACGCTTTGCCGCTCATCAACATTTCGGAATTTTCCAAGAACGCCATTCAGGGCACCATTATACTCGGCGCCGTCATACTCAACACCCTCGTCAAACGCAGGGCGGAATGGAAAACCCTTGTAAGGAGGAAGCTCTAATGGAACATAAAGCGTCCGGCGCTCTCTCGCTCAATAAGAGCTTGTTCCGCAGCTATGGCTGGGAGTGGATGCTGCTTGCGATTTTCATTCTGATCAATATTATGAATTCGCTGATCTCGCCCTATTACCAGCTTGGACAGATGCTTGATGCCACAACCGCGTTCCTCGACAAAGGCTTCTTAGCCATGTCTATGGCGTTTATCATCGTTACGGGGTATATCGATATTTCGGTTGCCTCCACAGTAGCGCTCTCATCCGTCGTCATGGCGGTCTCCTACAATGCGGGCGTGCCGATGGGCCTCGCGGTCATCATCTGCCTCTTAACCGGCGCATTGTGCGGCGCGTTCAACGGGTTCCTGCTCAACAAATTCAAAGAGCTCGCGCCCATGATCGTCACGCTTGCCACACAGATCATCTACCGCGGCATCGCGCTCATCATTCTGGAAGATAAAGCCTCCGGCAATTTCCCGGATTGGTTTGATTTTTTAGGCTGGGGCATGGTGGGACCTTTCCCGTGCATGCTGGTCGTGTTTGCGGTGATATTCGTGCTGTTCGCGTTCGTCATGCACAAAACCAACTATGGCCGTATGCTCTACGCCGTGGGCAAAAACAAAGTCACCTGCCGGTTCTCCGGCATCAACGTGGACCGCGTGGTATTCATCAACTTCCTGCTCAACGGCCTCATGGCGGGCATTACCGCGCTGTTTTTGACCAGCCGCATGGGCTCCACGCGCCCCAATATCGCCATTGCGTATGAAATGGACGTCATCGCCATGGTGGTCTTGGGCGGCGTTTCCACCGCGGGCGGCAAGGGCAGGATGGGCGGCGTGCTCATCTCCATCTTCATCGTCGGCCTTATACGCTATGGCCTTGGGCTTATCAACATCAACGCGCAGGTGCTCATGATGGTTGTGGGCGGCCTCTTGGTACTTGCGGTGGCGCTCCCTGAACTGCTGCAGGAATATAAGCGCAGACAGCATGTCAAAAGCGTGGAGCGCGCGCAGAAAGTCGGATAAGTACACCCGCATTCGTAAATTGGAACTTGGTTTCATGCCACAAGGCATGATGAATAACATCAGGAGGAAACATTCATGAAAAAGGTTCTCGCTCTCTTGCTGGCGCTCACCATGGTGTTTGCGGCCGTTGCTTGCGCACCCGCAGGCGGCACGGGCGGTGCAAAGAAGTACGCCATCATCGTGAAGAACACCGGTAACCCCTACAATGACAAGGAATCCGCAGGCTTTGAAGAAGCTTGCAAGGAAATTGGCGTGGAGTGCATCATCAAAGCGCCCGCGAACCCCACCGCCGAAGACCAGATCGCCATGATCCAGGAGCTCATTTCCCAAAAGGTCACCGGTATCGCCATCGCGGCCAACGATTATGACGCGCTGGAGAACGCCCTTAAAAAGGCCATGGACGCCGGCATCGTGGTTGCGACGGTTGATAGTAACGCCAACCCCAACAGCCGCATGACGTTTGCAAACCAGGCCGACACCGTGCAGATCGGCAAGACTCTGGTTGAGACCGCATTCGATCTCACCGGCGGTTCCGGCCAGTTTGCCATCCTTTCCGCCACCGCGCAGGCCGCCAACCAGAACGCCTGGATCGCGGAAATGGAAAAGACCCTCACCGATCCGAAGTATGCCGATCTCGAACTCGTCAAGATCGCCTACGGCGACGACCTCCGCGACAAGTCCGTTTCCGAAACCGAAGGCTTGATCCAGAGCTTCCCGGAGCTCAAGTGCATCATTGCGCCCACCACCGTGGGTATCGCGGCTGCCTCCAAGGTCGTCATCGACCAGGGCCTGTCCGATAAGATCAAGGTCTCCGGCCTTGGCCTCCCCTCTGAAATGGCTGAGTACATCGAGCAGGGCGTCTGCCCCTACATGTACCTGTGGAACCCCATTGATCTCGGCTACCTCACCGGCTACATCGTAGACGCGATGGCCAACAAGACCATCACCGGCGCGGAAGGCGATGCCTTTAAGGCCGGCCGCTTGGGGGATTACAAAGTTACCGCGGCTGCCGATGGCGGCACCGAAGTTCTCCTTGGGCCTCCGTTCGCCTTCACGCCCGACAACATCGGCGAGTGGAAAACCGTTTATTAATCAAAACCGAACAACTTCTCATTTCAACTTGTGGGGGCGGGCTTGTAAACCCGTCCCCACAGGCTTATACTAAAAGCCATAAAGATCAGGATATATATAGAAAAAGGATTGCAATAATGGATTATTTTTTTGAACGAAACAAAGCGCTGCTTGAAGCGTTTTCCGCCATGTCCCGCAAAGCGGGCGCGCGCGCTGATTATGTGCAGGGCGGCGGCGGCAATACCTCCGTCAAGCTTCATGACGGCCTGATGGCCATCAAGGCCTCGGGCTACCGGCTTTCGGATGTCATGACGGATGCGGGCTATGCGGTGCTCGATTATGAGGCGCTGCGCAAATTCTATTTTTCCCATGCGCCGGGCGACTTTGAGGATGTGGAAAAGCGCGGCTCGGAGGAAGCAAAGGCGTCCATCCGCAGCATCGAGGGCCTTACGCAGCTTCGTCCCTCGGTGGAGGCCGGCTTCCACTCGGTGCTTCCCACGTTTGTGCTGCATACCCACAGCGTATACGCAAACCTTGCCGCGTGTGCTGAGGAAGGGCGCGAAATTGTGGGAAAAGCGTTTCGGGGCGCTCCCTATACGGTGGGATTTGTGCCGTATACCGATCCGGGCGCGCGCCTGACATTCACCATCCGCGATGAATGCGCGCGCGTGGAGAAGGAAACGGGCAAAGCGCCAAACGTGATCTTCATGCAGAACCATGGCCCCATCGTGATGCATGACGACTGGCAGGAATGCGCGCGCATCCATGCGGACGCGAACGAGCGCATCGCAAATGCGTTCGGCCTTACGGGGGACGCGTTCCCGAAGGTTGCCGTCAAGCCCTTGGGCAACGGCATGTTTGAAAGCGATACGCCATATCTTAGCAACCGTCTGAAGGCTTGCGGGTTTACGGAACGGTTTTTGATTGAGCAGCCGCTCTATCCCGACCAGATGGTGTTCTTTGTGGGCACGCTGACAGTTGGAGAAGGCCTGCCGGGAGAGGACGCCTGCGTATGCGATTTGCAAAATGGCGTTGTCCGCTATCATATGCCTGAAAGTAAGGCGCTGGTGATTGAAGAAACGCTTACCGCCGTGCTGTTTATTACCGAGCACATCGCCAAGTGCGGCTATACGCTTTCCACCATGGGCGAAGCCGCGCGCAGCTTTATTGCAAACTGGGAGAGCGAAAAATACCGCAAATCCCTTGCGGGAAGGGCTTGATCCCGGTTCAATATACAACCGTTTCACGTTGGAACATAAAAACGTAGAACAGGAGGGAAAGACGCATGAAGCTCTTGTTTGCCGTTGTACAGAACGATGACGTCAAAAGCCTTGTAAAAGCTCTGATCGAGCATGAAGTGAGCGTGACGCGCATCTCAAGCTCCGGCGGATTCTTGCGCGGGGGCAACACCACGCTGATGATCGGCGTGGAAAAGGGCCGCGTGGAGGGTACCCTGGAGCTGATCCGCACACACTCCTCCCGGCGGGAGATTTTGACGGCGGCTTCTTCCGCCCTTCCCATGCTGGGCGTAGACCCGGTGCATACCCCCGTACGCGTTACGGTGGGCGGCGCCACGGTATTTGTGGTGGATGCGGAGCAATACGTAAAACTTTAGAAGAAGCTGTGTTCACTTGTGAACACAGCTTTTCAGAGGAGACCATGGAACAAATCGGGCAGTTCGTGCCGCAGCGTCAGCTTTTCAGCACGCGGGCGCTGGGCAGGCTTATCGTGCCTCTGATGATCGAGCAGGCGCTTTCCGTTGCGGTGGGCGTCGCGGATATCCTGATGATCTCCATCATGGGAGAAAATGCGGTGTCCGGCATTGCGCTGGTCAATGAGATTAATTTGCTGATGATACAGCTTTTGGCGGCGCTCGCAACGGGCGGCGCCGTTGTCGTTTCCCAATATCTCGGCCGCGGGGAGGCGGCGCAGGGACGGACGGCGGCAAGCCAGCTGATGATGGTGGTGCTGCTCCTTTCCACTGTGCTTACGGCAGTATCCCTTGTATTCAACAAGGGCATCCTGCACATGATTTACGGGACGATCGACGAAACGGTGCTGGACAGCGCAAGCGTGTATTTTTATTTTTCAGCGGCGTCCTTCCCATTCATCGGGCTGTATAACGCCTCAGCGGCGCTGTTCCGCTCCATGGGCAACAGCAGAGTCTCCATGATGACGGCGCTGATGATGAATATCGTGCATATCGGCTGCAACGCACTGGGCATCTATGTATTCAATCTGGGCGTGCCGGGGGCGGCGATATCTTCCCTGCTGTCGCGCATCCTCGCCGCGGTGGTCATGCAGATCCTGCTAAGCAACCGCCACAACGCGATTTATCTCGACCACAGGCAAAAATTCCGGTATGTGCCGGAAATGGTCAAGCGTATCCTGTCCATCGGCATTCCGAACGGGTTGGAAAACGGCATGTTCCAGGTCGGCAAGCTGATGACGCAGAGCATCATCGCTTCGCTTGGCACTGTGGCGCTTGCGGCGCATGCGGCGGCAGGCAATATCATGAGCGTGGCGATCGTGCCCGGTTCCGCCATCGGCCTTGCGATGATCACCGTCGTCGGGCAGTGCATGGGGGCGTGTGAACAGCAGCAGGCAAAGCAGAATGTCAGACGCATGATGGCCATTACATATGCGGCGAATATTGTGCTGAGCCTTGTGCTGTACCTGCTTTCCGCGCAGGCGCTGAGGCTGTATGGGCTGGAGCCGGAAACAAGGCAGATGGCGCGCGCGCTGATTCCGCTGTTTTCCATTGCGATGGCCTGCATCTGGCCGACCTCCTTTGCGCTTGCAAACGCATTGCGCGCGGCGGGGGATGTGCGCTATACCATGACGGTTTCCATGCTGTCCATGTGGCTGTTCCGCGTGGGCATGAGCAGCGTATTTGCACATGTATTCCACTTGGGCCTCAACAGCGTCTGGTACGCGATGTATATTGATTGGACGGTGCGCTCTATTGCCCTGCTCATCCGCTGGCGCAGCGGCAGGTGGCAGGGGAAGCGGGTCATATAGCGCGGCGTCGTGTTGGCGCCCCATAACCTTCCTTGTTCTTTTGACGCCATATATGGTATGGTGGGAGAAAAGGCCAATGAGGAGGCGCTATGGAACATATTGAACTGTTTTTCCACGACATCGTCCGCATCGGCATCTGGCTCATGGAGCTTTCGGGTGTGCTGATCGTAATCTATACCGGCATCACCGGT
>JAEYLA010000075.1 GCA_023461495.1 Bacillota bacterium
GGCGGCGTATTGGTATATACGCCATACACATCCAGGCGCAGATGCTCCACGCTGTACGGGCCGGTGCCCGCAGACGCCATGCCCGTGATGATATTGACGGCATAGTCGGCATTCCCGCCGCTGCCCAAGGCCGATTCTCCCACCATTGCGAGCAACTTTCCGGCTTTATCAAACCCCAGCCGATAACGGCAGCTTGCGTTGCGGCCATGGGTTACGCCGCAAAACATTTCTTCACGGCTTAACAGCAGCCGCACGTATCTTCCCGGTACCAACCGCGCCACGCAGGCTACAAGCGCTTCGATCGTGATATCTGATTTTCCGCCAAACCCACCGCCCAAAAAGGGCGCAACCACCCGTATCTTGTTATAAGGAATCTCTAAAAGCTCTGAAATGGCAGACTGCACTACAAATGGAGCCTGGGTGGTCGCATGCATGAGCATGGAGCCGTCCTGCCCAAAACGGGCTACCGCGCAATGCGGCTCCATTTGCGCATGGATGACCGAAGGAAAGCAATACTCCCCTTCCACCACACAATCCGCCGTTTCCATAGCCGTATCGGCCTGGCCTTTACGAATCTTGAAATGCTGGTAGGTATTATGCCCCTCTCGGTGCACATAAGGAAGGATGTGATACTCCATCAGCTTTTCATGCAGCACTGGGGAGGAGATCTCTTTTGCCTCCCAAGGATCCAATACAAAGGGCAAAACCGCATAAGCAACCTGAATTTTTTGGAGGGCGCGCCGGGCTTCCTTTTCGCTGCGCGCCACCACGACAGCCACTGGCTCGCCCACAAAGCGCACTTTCTCTCTGGCAATCGGATACTGATCCTGTATGGCTACCCCAAAGGGACCGGGTACATCCTTGCCGGTTACTATTTTTACGACGCCCGGCATTCCGTACGCCTCCGATGTATCGATGGCTAGAATGCGCGCATGTGCATGTGGTGAACGGAGCACCTTTATATGCAGAAGGTTGGGAAATTTCATATCCGCGGTATACAGCGTGCACCCGGTGACTTTTTCCACCCCATCCACCCTTCGGGGACTGCTGCCTACAGTTTGGAAGCCCATGCGATCCCTCCTTCAGAACACGGCGAGCGGTCTGTCATATAGGCCGCCGGTTAAGCGCATGCGAATTCTCCACAATAAAATGAATCCCTTAAAAGACTGCAGCCCTCATTTGGTTCATACAAAGGGCTGCAGACTTGCTTAAGAATCAGAGCTTATTTTAAAATGCTTAGCGGGAAATGGTCACCTCTTTGCCGCTCCTGATCACATACAGCGGCGCCTGGTGCTCCCAGATCGCATGGTAGATGTCCTTCGCCTCCAGCACGACAAGATCCGCATTGCCGCCGACTTCGAGCACGTGCCCGCGGATTCCCAGTACTTTGGCTGCCGAAGTCGTAATCATATCGTATAAAAGCTCCATATCCGCAAAAGAGGTCATCCACATCAGGTGGGAAGCCAGGAAGGCGATCTCCAGCATATTGCAGCGCCCAAACGGATAGTAAGCATCGGCAATGTCGTCCTGCCCGAGCGCCACCGGAATTCCGGCCGCAGCCAAATCCCGTATCCTCGCATGAAGCGGGCCGGTGTGCGGGTCGGCCACCAAACCGACGCCCGCCCTTTTCATAAGCGTCACCAGCTTGCGGAAATAGTTTTCTCCATAGAGTGCCATCGCGCGGCAATGCTGCGCGGTTACGCGGCCCTGCCAGCCTTCTTTATTTGCGCGCAGGGCGAACATCTCCAGCGTTTTTTCCTCCGCGTCGCCAACATCGTCAAGCAGCATGGAGACGTCTTTGTTGTATTTCACAGCGATATCAAACATCCTGTCGATATGGCTTTGTTCGTCCGCCTTGGTAAACTCAATCCAGGGAATGCCTCCCACCACGTCCGCGCCCATTTCCAGCGCCTGTATCACATAACCCTCGGCCTCGGGTTCGCGCACGACGCCATCCTGCGGGAAGGCAACCACCTGCAGCTCCACGCGTCCCTTAAATTCTTCGCGCGCTTTGAGCAGCGCCTTGATGCCTTCGAGCCTGGCCTTGGAGTCCACATCCGCAAACGCGCGGATATGCGTATTCCCGTAGCGCAGCGCAAGCTCGCACGCGCGCCGGACATTGGGAAGTATCCATTCCTCGTTGTAGGCGGCTTTAAAGTCTGCCGCGCGCTCAATCGCCGTCATCGCGCCGCCCATGCCGCCGTGGTGGTATTCGCCCAACGCAGCCTGCCCGGCCATTTCGAGCGTATACACCTTACAAAGATGCAGATGTCCGTTGACAAATGATTCTGTCACAAGGCCGCCGCGGGCGTCAATCACTTGCGCGTCCTCGTGCGGAAGGTCCGGCGCGATCGCCGCAATCTTACCATTCTGTATGCCGATAGAGAGCAATTCCCCGTTCCCTTTGCGGGTACGCGCGTTGGTGATCAGCAAATCAAACGCCATGTGTATTCCCTCCATTGTTTTCATTGTCGGTTACAATCGCATTGACAGATATAATATTCGGTTGCAGAATCAGCAAAAAATTCAAAGGAAGACTTTGGCAAGAAGAATGATAAAAAATTTCATAAATTTACATTTATTATAAGTGACGCATACAATGATGCACATTGTATATTTCCATAAAATAATACGGCTGCAAGCGCTAATTTTATGTGGATTTGCACAACGGCTAAAGATAGTAAACAAAATAATTCCATATCAGATAATGCGTTACAGCGCATGAACTTCCTGAGACAGCGTAATAAACCGAACGCATCCACGGAGCACGGATAAACAATCTATTGGTGACACGCAGTCTCATAAAAACGCGTCACACTTTCCGTAAGCATGTATAAGGATTTGCCGGAAGCTCCGCATGATAACGCTGTGGCAGAGACTTTTCTCTC
Source organism: Bacillota bacterium (assembly GCA_023461495.1). Classification (GTDB taxonomy): domain Bacteria; phylum Bacillota; class Clostridia; order Christensenellales; family CAG-138; genus JAEYLA01. The sequence goes on from JAEYLA010000075.1 coordinate 2,889, forward strand.
TGCCCTGAAGAAGGAAGAATTGTATCGGATCAGCTTCAAAGCGGAGCGGGAGTTCTATAAAAGCGCAGATAATCACATGGGACACTTATGTTATATAACAATGCCCGAAAACCTTGTTACAAAAGGTTTTCGGGCAAGAAAAATGACCTTCTATTTTGTTTCATCCAATAAAAACTGATCAAAACCAAAAGGTCACTTCAAAACCGTCGTTCATTTGATGCGCCCTAATGTGATCCATTCATGATGCGTGCGACAAATGGCCGATGTACGCTTATAATCCCTTTGGGGCAAAACTCCTGGCAGCAAAAACACCGTATGCACTTATCTTTCTGAATTCTTGCAATCTTGCCAACCATAGCAATGGCTTCGACCGGGCAAATTCTTTGGCACGCTGCACATCCGATGCATTCTTTCGAGTTTATCGCAGGCCGGCTCGCAAACATACTTGATAATATCTTTGCAATGGTTTTGTTTTTCGATCCCCATAATTGAATATCGTGCTTAGGCGTTAATTTGAAATCTGGTACAACAAACTTGGAAAGGTCACCATGGATGGATAGTTCAGAGGCATTTTGCGGGATTAGTCCACGCTCATAGGCAGCTTGCAGGGTCGGAACATCATCCATGCTGAGATTTATGAGATGTGCCGCAGCCAGATCGAGCGCGTGTGGATTAAAAGAAGCTAGTATTGCCCCCATAAAGCGCGGCGTACCGCCGGACGGGCCGTTGCCCTCCATCGCCATTACCGCGTCTGCAATGGTCAGACGCGGCTTGCACCACTCGCAAATATCAACAAGCATATTGGCAAACGCTTCATGCGTCTGGTACTTATAGTGGTATTCCGATTTGTGCGTCCCCGGGACAGCGCCGAAAAAATTCTTGCAGGCCCCGGTATATGCCATCAGGCCATGCGTCTTGATTTTGCACAGGTCTATGATGGCGTCCACATCCAAAAGATACTTTGTAACCTGAAATGTCTTTGCAGTGACCGCGTCCGGATTGGATACCTCCGCATAAGTGCAGTCATCGTTTAGCGTAGCCCCAGTTTTGAGTATTTCGGTCATTCCTGTGCTTGCGTACACGGATGACAAATAACCCGGCAAAAAAGGGCCACCCGGGCTGTCTCCAAGGACCACCTTTGCCTGCTTTTCAATGAGAAGTTCACATAATGCAACCGCCACCTGCGGGTGTACCGTCGCTGCCCTTTCCGGCTTTGAACGCATCATCAGGTTTGCTTTAATGGCAACCTTCATACCGGGTGTTACCCAACCCAGGCCGCCGATTGGCTGGAGGGCAGCCTGCAACGCGTTTTTAACTTCATGAAACCCGTACCCTTTACAGGGCGCAATGGAGACTTGGAAACTCATGTTCTCACCTGCAATCCTATAGTCTTTTTCGACAATAGCATATCAAGCAAATTAGTTCAATGCCTCTGCGCTCTGCAGGTGGATAAAAGACCCCTCAGGTGGATAAAAGCGTCAAGCATATGCGTTGCGGCAAAATAAACTTATTTTCTGCCCACCGTGTAGCGGAGTTATGGTATAGTATTTCATTATCCCTTATAATGAAATAGTAATCGCAAGGAGGGGGAATCTTGGAGGAAGTAAAGCTTGTAATAGCCAGCAATATCATCAGGCAACGCACAAATGCAAATATGACGCAGGCGGAACTGGGTGAGAAATTGAATTATTCCGATAAGACAATTTCCAAATGGGAACGCGCGGAATCTGTT
>JAEYLA010000076.1 GCA_023461495.1 Bacillota bacterium
AGGGAACGGGCGCAAGATATTGCCCCTCTATTGAAGACAAGGTCGTCCGCTTTGCGGACAAGGAGCGCCACCAGATTTTTGTGGAGCCCGAAGGCCGCACCACAAACGAAACATATGTGCAGGGCATGAGCACCTCGCTCCCCGCCGATGTGCAGCTATCCATGCTGCGCACCATAGAGGGACTGGAGCGCTGCGAGATGACGCGCCCCGGCTACGCCATTGAATATGATTGTATCGACCCCACCGCGCTTGACGCCTGCCTCGGCGCAAAAGGCACCCCCGGCCTGTATTTTGCCGGGCAGATCAACGGCACCTCCGGCTATGAGGAAGCTGCGGCCCAAGGCTTGTATGCCGCCATCAACGCGGGCCTGTACCTGCGCGGGGACGAACCGCTCCTGTTAACGCGCGCAGACGCGTACATCGGCGTGCTGGCGGACGATTTGACCACCAAGGGTGTGGACGAACCCTACCGCATGATGACCTCCCGCGCCGAATATCGCCTGCTCCTAAGGCAGGACAACGCTGACCTCCGGCTGACGGAGCTTGCCAAGCGCGCAGGCCTGATTACGGAGGCGCGCTATGGCGCGCTGATGAAGAAGCAGGAAGGCATTGCCCGCGCCATGGAAGCCTTGAAGCGCGTTGCCCCGCCGGAGGAACGTTTGAACGCCTATCTATCAGAAAAAGGCGAGCCTGCCGTAAAGACGGGCATCCCGTTATTTGATTTATTGAAGCGCCAGAACATCCGCTATACGGAGTTGCTGGCACTCTACGATACGCTGCCGCAGCTTGCGCCGGATGCGCTCGAGCAGGTAGAGCTTGCAGCACGCTATGACGGCTACATCCAAAAGCAGTACGCGCAGGTGGAACGTGTGCGCACGCTTGAGGACGCCGTGCTCGCACAGGACGTCGATTACCTTGCCATCTCCGGCCTCCGCATCGAAGCGCGCCAGAAGCTCCAGAAGCGCAAGCCGCAGAACATCGGCCAGGCCGCGCGCATCCCCGGCGTTTCCCCGGCGGACGTCGCGGTGCTGCTGGTTTGGAAAAAGGCGCAGGAGGGCGGCGCATGCTGACATTGCTTCAGGAAAAACTGCCCCAGTTGAGCGCCATCCAGCGGGAACAGCTTGCGCTGTACTTTACGCTGCTCGTTAAGGGCAATGAAAAGATGAACCTGACCGCCATCACAAGCCCCGAGGAAGCGGCGGACAAGCATTTTGTGGATTCCCTGCTTGCCCTCCCCTATCTGCCACAGGGCGCGCGCTGTATCGATGTTGGCACGGGCGCGGGGTTTCCGGGCATTCCCCTCTTGATCGCCTGGCCGGATTTACAAATGACGCTGTTAGACAGCCTCAACAAGCGCGTACAGTTTTTAAAGGAAACGCTTTCAGTGCTTGGGCTTCGCGCAGCATGCATCCATGCCCGCGCGGAGGACGCCGCAAAGGGCGCTCCGCACCGCGAGGCCTATGATATCGCGCTTTCCCGCGCCGTAGCGCCGCTCAATGTGCTGCTGGAGTGGACATCGCCATTCTTGCGGGTCGGCGGCGTTTCCATCTGCTACAAAGGGAAAAGCGCGCCGGAAGAAGCCGCGGCTGCAGGGAATGCGGCTAAGCTTTTAAACTGCGGGCTCCGGATCGAAGCGTTCTCCATGCCCTATGGCGAACGCGCCCTGGTGCTGGCGAAAAAGATCGCCCCCACGCCCAAGGCTTACCCGCGCAAGGCCGGCGAGGCCTCCAAGAAACCGTTATAAGCTTTCCAGCAAGAGGACATAAAAGGTTGTTTTTATAACCCCGGCATGACTGCGGCACGCATGATCGCTGTACCCGTATCTCGCGAATTACGGCGAACAGAGGGGAAACCGCACTTTGTTTGTAAGGCGGGCAGGAACAAAAGCAACCGCGCCGAAAGATGCATCAGGAGGGAGCAGTATGGCCGTTTTCGATTTTTTGAAGGACAAGCGCAATGAGGATGCCGGCTTAAAAGTGCCCGGGGTGTCCGTTTCGTTGCCGGGTGCGGAGGGCAAAAAGCTCATGCGCCTGCCGATCGAGGAAATACGCCCGAACCCATACCAGCCCCGCAAGACGTTTGACGATGAATCGCTTACAGAGCTTGCAGACTCCATCAAGCAGGTGGGCCTCATCCAGCCGCTTGTGGTGCGCAAAACCCCCACGGGCTATGAGCTTGTTGCCGGGGAACGCCGCCTGCGCGCCTGCAAACAGCTAGGCATGGCGGAAGTGAACTGCATTGTGGAGGACGCGATGGTGGAACAGGAAAGCGCCATGGTGGCGCTCATTGAAAACCTCCAACGCGAAAACCTGCATTATCTGGAGGAAGCCGAATGCTACGCGCAGTTGATCGCCTCCTATGGGCTCACGCAGGAAGAACTCGCCGTGCGCCTGGGCAAGAGCCAATCTGCCGTTGCCAACAAGCTTCGGGTACTGCGCCTTTCTCCTGAGGTGAAGGACGCCATGACGCAGGCGCGTATGACAGAGCGGCACGCTAGAGCGCTGTTGCGCTTAAAGGACGATGAAACGCAGCTGCAGGTGATTGAAAAGGTCCGGGCAAAGGCGCTTTCCGTCAAGGATAC
>JAEYLA010000077.1 GCA_023461495.1 Bacillota bacterium
CGCTTGCGCTCGGTACGGAGAAGAAGGAGCCGGGCCTGATGAACGAAGCGCCCCGCAATCCCAACGAGAGCATCATCAACAAGGATATGCTCATCAACATTGCGGTACAGAGCATTGTTATGACGGCGGCGGTGCTGGTTTCCTTCTATTACGGCTGGAAGACCTACGGCATTGAAATGGGGCGCACCTACGCGCTTGTAACGCTGATTGTCAGCGAGCTTCTGCGCGCGTACACCTGCCGCTCGGAAAGGCATCCGCTGTGGAAGATCGGCGTGTTTAGCAACCGGAACATGAACCTTGCGACCATCGTTTCCTTCGGTCTGCTGGTCGTGATCATGGTCATTCCGGGGCTGCGGGACATCTTTAATGTGGCGACGCTGCATTTCCACGATTGGGACTTTGTGATCATCGTCGGCCTCATGCCGCTGTTGTTTGGGGAACTGACAAAGATCATCAAAAACGCCATGCGCGGCAAGAAATAAAACAGAACTGGCCGGGGCCGCGCTTACAAAGTAAGCGCGGCCCGGCTGTAATTCCCGGAATGCGGATATTGGCAGATATCCTCTCAAATATGTTGTATCGCGTCATATGTAGAGGCAAACTGTGTCGCCCGCGTATTTACAATGTTGCAAGTGATTGATGCTGAAAGGAGCATATATGCAATACGAAATCTTTGGCGGCAACCTTCCCGCCGTCACCATCCGCCTCAACGCCAACGAAAGCATCTATACCCAATCCGGCGGCATGTCCTGGATGACGCCCAACATCCGCATGGAAACCAATATGAAGGGCGGGCTACTAAAGGGGCTTGGCCGCATGCTTTCCGGAGATTCCCTGTTTCTTGCCACCTATACCGCGATGGCCCCCAACCAGGAGATTACCATCGCCTCCACATTTCCCGGGGCAATCTTGCCGATCGACCCTGCAAGGGGCGACATCATCGCCCAGAAAAGTGCGTTTTTGTGCGCGGAACCCGGCGTGACGCTCAGCATGCATGTGGTAAAGGGGCTGGGCGCGGGCTTTTTTGGCGGAGAAGGCTTCCTGCTGCAGCGGCTTTCCGGCAACGGGCTTGCGTTTTTGGAGATCGATGGCGCAATCTACGAAAAGATGCTTTCCCCTGGCGAGGAGCTGATTGTGGATACCGGCAACATCGCTGCGTATGAAGCGAATGTGCAGTATGAGGTGATGATGATCAAGGGCTTTAAGAATGTGCTGTTCGGCGGCGAAGGGCTCATGAACACCAAGCTGCGCGGCCCCGGCAAGGTATGGCTGCAAACCATGACGATGCCCGGCTTTGCAGGGCGGATCGTCCCGTTCCTGCCCCACAAAAGCGACTGACGAGGCTCCATCACAAACGCCCCGTACATAAAAGCGCAGGGCCTAAAAGGCACGTTGGGGCTCCGCCCCAAACCCCGCTTAGGACTGTAACAGTCCTAAGAACCTGTAACAAACGCCCTGCGCATAAGCGCAGGGCGTTGCAGTCTGTTGAAAAAGCTTTCATGCTTATTTTTCTATGCAGGAGCTAAAAATGCAGTTGCATGTCGGGACGCCCCGCCGTCCCGACGAAGCGGAAAAACTTAGAAAACACCGAGAAATCCGTCCAGGCTGGCGACATGTGCGTCAGCCTGGGCTCCTTGCATGAAGGCCTGCTACGTCAGGCCTTCATGAGAAAATCCCGTCGAGAAACCCGAAAGGTTTATCGACGGCCTGAAACGCCCTGCGCATAAGCGCAGGGCGTTACGTTTTGTAGCAATAACCTTGCAGTTAACCGGCAACCGGCTCCTTCTCCTCCGCATCCGTACCGAGGATGGAGGGAAGCTCCATGCCCGCCTGCTTGAAAAGGTCGTTCATCGGGGGAATGGACTTGAGCATGCCGGAAAGGAAGTTCGCCGTTGCCGGCGTGCCCGTGCCATTGCCCATGCTGTCCCACACGGTGACCTTATCGATCTTGATGTTCTTGATGGCGTCCACCTGCATTTGCACAAGCTGCTCGAGCTTATCGGCAATAATGAACTTCACCGCGGCATCCGGATCGCCGCCCGCCGCTTCCACAAGCTTATTCATACCGATGGCCTGCTTGGAGAGGACTTCCTCAATACCCTTTGCCTGCGCTTCCATCCGCGCAAAGATCGCGTCCGCTTCACCCTTTGCCTTGCGGCGCGTGACTTCGGCCTCCGCTTCCGCGGCGATTTCCACTTGCTGCTTTTCGATTTGCGCTTTTACGATGATATCGGCCTGCTGTGAAGCGCGCACAAGATCCGCACGCGTCTGTTCCGCGTTCTGCTGGGCGACATACGCTTCCTGCAGGGCCATAGCGGCCTGTACCTTTTCCGCAGCTGTCGCAATGCGCAGCGCTTCCGCTTCCTTTTCCCTGCGGCGGGCTTCGGACTGGGCAATTTCCACCCTCGCGGTATTTTCGCCCTGTATGGCCGTTGCGTTTGCCGCAGCAACCTCGATACGCTCATCCTTATGGGCGTTTGCCTGGCCGATTTCACCGTCCCTGTTCTTTTCAGCTACGCTCTTTTTCGCGTCGTTGATGGCCTTCGCAGCGGCTTCCTTACCGAGCGCCTCGATATAGCCGGACTCATCGTTGATGTCCGTGACGTTCACGTTGATGAGCCTGAGGCCGATCTTCTTCAATTCGATTTCCACGTTGTTGGAAACCGCAAGCAGGAACTTGTCGCGGTCGGTATTGATCTCTTCAATGTCCATCGTCGCGATGACAAGACGCAGCTGACCGAAGATGATATCCTTTGCAAGCTCCTGAATTTCAGGCATTTTGAGGCCCAAGAGGCGCTCGGCCGCGTTTTGCATGATGCCGGGCTCCGTGGAAATACCCACCGTAAAGCGGGATGGCACATCCACGCGGATGTTCTGCTTAGAGAGCGCGTTCTTCAAATCCACATTGATGGAAATAGGCGTCAAGTCCATATACCGGAAGTCCTGCAGCACGGGGATGATAAACGCGGCGCCCCCGTGGATGCACTTTGCCGAGCGGTTCTGTCCGCCCTGTTCCGCCCCCACCTTACCGTAAATAACCAGCACCTTATCCGACGGGCACTTGCGGTAGCGTGAAAGTACGCCAAGCAGCACCGCAAACAAAACGATGACCAAAATGACAATCCCGACCAACACATCCAAACCCATGATAGTTACCCCCTTGTTATGATTATAAGAATTTAGGCTTCCTTCTCTACAACCAGCACATCCGCGCGTACATCCACCACGCGCACGAACGCGCCGGTGGGGATGGATGCCCCTTCCGTAATGGCGTTGACCTCCACAAAACGTTCCTGCAGCGTCAGGTTGACCTTGCCTTCTCCCCTCCCCTCCCCGGGGATGGGAATGTAGACGCGCGCCGTCAGCCCGAGCGCGTTCTTTAAGGAAATATTTCCGCTTGCCGCAAGGCGCAGCGTCAGCTGAATGAGCTTTGCAACGCCGAACATGGCAAGCGCGCCAAATACAAAACCCACAAATACGCCAAGCCCGCCGGGCATGCCGGAATTGATTGCAATGATTGAAGTCCAGCCGAACACCGTCAGGAACGCGATCACACCCTCAACTGTAAGCAGACGCAGCGCGCCGTAGCCCGCATGCGCGTCCGCACCCACGGTATCCGTATGGGTATGCGTGTGGACATCCGTCCCATGGGTGTGTCCAAAGTCAACGTCTCCGAAATCAAGATCAATGTCAACCATGTCCATCATATCCGCGCCGCCGTGGGCAGCCCCCGTATCTACCCCGGCGGCGTCGTGTCCAAACCCCGCAAGCGTGAGCGCAATCTGTATGAGAAGCACCACGCTTGCCGGTATGGCAATACAATAGAGCACCCGCAATAAGGTGCTTAGTCCATCCCACCAGGCCACAATCCCCATTGCCATCCCCCTTTAAGGTAAATATTATTTACTCAATTATATGATCCGTCACTCTCTTTGTCAATCTGCCGCCGAATTATTTCGAAATTTTTATTGGTTTTTCTTGCCTTCGGACCAAAGGCTTGCTATTCTATAGTAAATGATTTTTACTTTTTGGCTGCAAGATCGGAGGTGCCTGCAATGGATGCCAAGGAACTGGGAAGGCGGTTAAAGGAGGCGCGGCTTCAGAAAAAACTCACCCAAAACGAGGTTGTGGGAGATTTTATCACGCGCAACATGCTCAGCCAGATTGAAAGCGGCGCTGCAATGCCCAGCATGAAAACGCTGGCGTTTCTGTCTGAGCAGCTCTCCATCCCCCTCTCGCAGCTTCTGGATACGCCTTCCGCTTCCGACGCGGTGGAGGAACTCAACTGCGCCAAACGCGCGTTTTCCGCAGGGGAGTATCCGCTTGCCATCACGATTGCAGGGCGGCTTGAACTCCCCTTTTTCGATGAAGCGAACGCCCTATCAGCGCGCGCGCACCTGGCGCTTGCGCAAGCGTATCTCAATAAGCGCGAATATGCTTCCGCAACGGCGGAAGCCCGCCTTGCAGCCGAGAAGGCGCAGCTTGGCATCTATGCCTCGCGCACACTGCGCTCGGAAGCGCTGCTGCTGCTCGACGAGGCGCAAAAGCAGCCTTGATCAAATTGTCCGCTCTCTACTTTGACGCTCGAGCAGCAAAAAAGATGCAGGAATCTATACAACATACATAGATACATTGAGGGCGCTGCCCCCACCTCCCAAGGGCCGCTATGGCCCTTTGATCCCCCAATATGGTACTGATGGAATGGAGGCGCCACGCATGAAACAGGGATGTACGCATGTATATTACGGAAACGGCAAGGGGAAGACCACCGCCGCAATCGGCCTTGGCATACGCGCATGGGGCTGCGGGCTGACTGTGGTGCTGGTGCAGTTTTTGAAGGACACCGCAACGGGCGAATTGAAAGCGCTCGGGCAGCTCGAAGGCTTTCTCGTGCTGCGCGGCAAGGCAAAGGGCAAGCTGTTCTCCAAGGACATGAATGAGGAAGAAAAAACCCTCACGCAATCTATCCATGAAGCAAATCTAAATCAGGCGCTCTCCCTCGTCAAAACCGGCAAGTGCGACGTCCTGATTTTAGACGAAGCGCTTGACGCCTATCGGCTCGGCCTGCTAAAGGAGGATGTGCTCCGCCCTCTTGTTTTTGAAAAGCCGGAAACGCTTGAACTCGTCATCACCGGTCATACGCCGGTGGACTGGATCCTTGACCATGCGGATTACGTTACGGAGATGGTCAAGCAGAAGCATCCTTACGACAGGGGAATTATGGCGCGAAGGGGAATTGAGTTTTAGTTTCGAGAGGCGGCCAAATACCGGGCCGCCTTTTTTCCTGCCCGCAGTTGTGGTATTGTGTAAAAAAGAACACTTCCGCAATGAAAAAAGACGGGGTAAGGCGTATGGAACAGAACACGCACAAACGCGCGGTATCCTTAAAATGGCGGCTCGTCATCATCGTGCTGTTGTGCTGGGTGCTGCCCGTCATTCTCATGCTCGGCGTGGTGGGGGCCTATTCCTACTCCCAGGTGAAACGGCAAATTGCCGATACCATAACGGTCAGCGCACAAAATGCCGCAAACATGGTAAAGTCCGGCATGGAAAACGCGCTCTCCGATTCGCGCGCCGCCTCCTACGACCCCACCATACGTACGGCTTACGCCGCCTACCAGAACGACGGGGATAAGGTGGTGCTTTACGGTACGCTCATCGAGTATCTCACCCGCCAGTACCGGTATAACGATGTGTTTACCACCACCATGCTGTTTTTTTTGAGCGAGCCGGACAGTATCTACTACATCAACAACAACGCCAACGCCAACGCATACGGGTTTGTGCGCAAATATGTCGCCACCATCCACGATGACGTGCAGGCGCTCTCTTCCGAAATCGGCACCAACATCCACTTTGTCGCGTACGATGAAACGCTGTACATGGTAAGAAACATTGTGGACAGCTCCTTCGAGCCATACGCCGTGCTCGTCATGCAGATTGACAAAGCCATCCTGTTCCGGGAGCTGACCGGTATCGTCTGGCTGACGGACGCCACGGTTTCTTTGGACGGCGCATCCGTTACCGTCGTTGGTACAGGGGCCGATATCCCCGATGCCTCAGAGCTTGTCAACGGCATACAGTATCTGGAGGAAGGAGGGCTGGTGACGTTGCACCTAAGCCAGCGGCTCGAACAGCATGACGTTTCGTATTGCCTGCGGGTGGACAGTTCCCCGCTGTTAAGCAAGCTTTCCACCATGCAAAAGCTGTTGCTCCCCATCTCCATCTTGGTGGTTCCACTGTTTGTCATCGCCATACTCGCCTTTAACCGCCTCGTTTCCCGCCCGGTCAACCGCCTGGTGGAAGCGGCGGCCGTCATTGAAAAGGGCGGGCTTGGCCACCAGGCTGCAGATATCCCCTCAAGCTCTGAATTTCGCTATCTGTACGAGCGGTTCAACAGCATGTCTATGAGTATGAAGGAGCAATTTGAGCGCAGCTATTATGAACAGCTTGCGTTGCAGGACTCGCGCATGAAGGCGCTGCAATCCCAGATCAATCCCCATTTTTTAAACAATACGCTGGAGATCATCAACTGGGAGGCGCGCATGGCGGGAAACCTCAACGTCTCCAAGATGATCGAGGCGCTCTCTACACTTCTTTCCGCCGCTACCGCGCGCGGCGGGAACCCCATGACGCATTTGAGCGAGGAACTGG
>JAEYLA010000078.1 GCA_023461495.1 Bacillota bacterium
ACCGCATCATCAAAACCATGGGGCTTGACATGGTCAAAATCGAAAAATACCAGGGCTTCTCCGCAGAAGTCGCCGCATCCGGATGTATGCTGGCGGCCACGGTGTTCGGTATCCCGCTGAGCACCACAAATACCAAGGGCACCGCCATCATGGGCGCTGCCGCAGCGCGCAGGTTAAGCAATGTAAACTGGGGCATCGTAAAAGAGATGATCACCGCATGGGTGCTCACTTTCCCCGCCTGCGGCCTGATTGGCTACATCATGGCCCTGTTGATGAACGCAATATTCTAATTGTAGAGGGAGATTACTTATGGCAAAGAAGGATTTAAATTACTACGATATGTTTGAACAGGGCGTAGCATACTGCGTCACGGCGGCAAAGGCCCTGCAAAAGCTGCTCGAAGAAAATCGGCTGCTCGAAGAAGAGTTTGCGGCCATTAAGAAAACGGAGCAGGATGCGGACACGCACATGCACACCGTGTGCGAACACCTCAATGTGGCGTTTATTACGCCCATTGACCGCGATGATATTTACCAGATCGCAAAGGAAACGGACGATATTATCGACAGCATCGATTCCGTTGCGGGCAACCTGTGGATGCTTAATGTCACGGAAGTCACCCCGCCCATGCGTACGATGGCGGGCCTGATTGTAAAGGCCTGCGAACAGCTTGCGGACCTGATGAGCGAGCTGCACCGCGGCAAAAAGAGCAACCGCCTGTATGATCTGATCATCGACATCAACCGCATTGAAGAGCTTGGAGACCGCTGCTATAAGGAAGCGCTCCGCGAACTCTTTACGCATGAGAAGGATCCCATCAACCTGATGAAACTGCATAAGGTTTACGATGAGCTTGAAAACGCGCTTGACGATTGCGAGGATGTCGCAAATTGTGTGGAGAGCATCATCATTACAAAGACATAAGCAGTTGTTCGCACCTGACGGTACTTTAACCAAGCCCGCATCCGGCGGGCTTTTTTCTATTGTTTTTTGGTTTGTCCTGCGCTGTATGGTATGATAAGCGATAATGAATAATCAACGTTTGCTTTAGCATGCTACTTGACTACCGCAAGAAAGCGCAGTATAATAGCCGAAGCAATGAAACGGATATACCTAGAAAAGCACGCGGGCACAGCGCCCCGCAAAAACCGCCCGGATTTGATAGTCAGACCTGCCGCAGTCAGGATACGGAAGGAGACATACGCTTGGAGCTGAATCTGACATCCTTACGCAAAAGCGAACGCACCGCGTATTTGCTGCGCGGCCTGTATGAAGGCTGCGGCTACCGCAATTTCCGCATGGGCAAGTTCGAGGAATATGATTTTTATGTGGATCACAGAGATTTTCTAAATAGCGCCCAGATCATCACGTTCACGGATTTAAATGGCAAGCTGATGGCGCTAAAGCCGGATGTGACGATGAGTATCGTCAAAAACACGCGCGCCACAGTAGAAGCGCCTGAACGCTTGTACTACAGCGAAAGCGTGTATCGCCTGAGCCGCGAGGTGCGAGAATACAAGGAGATTTTCCAGGTCGGCATCGAATACATCGGCAAGGTGACGCCGTATACGGATATTGAGCTTGTGAGCCTTGCGCTCAAGAGCCTCGCGCTCATTGAAAAGGACTATGTGCTTGACATTTCCCATATGGGATTTTTAACGGGCGTTTTTTCCGCCATCCATACGCCCGCGGAAGCGAAGAAGGCGCTCCTGCGCTGCCTGGAAAGCAAGAATGCGCATGAGTTAACCGCTATCGCAAACGAATATGGCATTGCGGAAGCCGAAATCGTGCCGCTTGCAGCGCTGATTCGCATCAGCGGCCCGATGGGAGAGGCGCTCCTGCGTATAAAAGCGCTTGCAACAACCCCCGCCATGCGCGCGGCGCTTTCGGAGCTTGAGGCGCTCTACGGCGTGCTTGCCGCCTCCGGGCAGGCAGGCGCACTGCGGCTGGATTTTTCGATTGCGAACGATTCGAGCTATTACAACGGTCTCATCTTCCGCGGGTATGTCAAAAGCGCTCCGCGCGCCGTGCTTTCGGGCGGCCGGTACGATCCGCTGCTTGGGCGCATGGGCAAGGGGGATTTGGAGGCTATCGGCTTTGCCATCTATTTTGACGAGATCGACCGGTATTTTCCGCAGCCTGTGCAGAGCCGCTGTGACGCGGTGGTGCTCTACGGGCCTAATACCGACCTTTTATCGCTCCACCGGGCGATCGAATCACTCATAAAAAAGGGCTTGCGCGTCTGTGCGCTGACAAACCCGCCCGAAGACCTTTCCGGCGTGAAACTGTACCGCATGGAAGGAACCGTATTACTGGAGGCTAATTTATGATCAACATTGCCCTGCCCAAGGGACGCCTGGGCGACCGGGTGTACAAGCTGTTTTCTTCGCTGGGCTATAACTGCGCGGAATTATCCGATGAAAGCCGGAAGCTGGTATTTGAGGATGAAGCCTCGGGCGTGCGCTATCTTTTGATCAAGCCCTCAGACGTTGCCGTCTACGTGGAGCGCGGCGCCGCGGATATCGGCGTGGTCGGCAAAGACGTGCTCTTGGAAACCGAACCGGAGGTATATGAGCTTTTAGACCTCGGCCTTGGCAAGTGCGAGCTTGCGGTGGCCGCCCCCAACGGCTATGAGGACGACCTTGGCGCTGTGGTGCGCGTTGCTACCAAGTATCCGCATATGGCGCGCAGGTACTATCAGGGCCGTGACCGTGAAATCGAGATCATCAAACTCAACGGCTCCATTGAGCTTGCGCCGCTGTTAGGCCTTTCCGACGTAATTGTGGATATTGTGGAAACGGGCACAACGCTCAAGGAAAACAACCTCCGTGTGTTTGAGCACATTGCAAAAAGCAGCGCGCGGCTGATTGCCAACAAGCGCAGCTACCAGTTCCGGCAAGCGGAAATTACGTGCATGGTGGATGCTCTCAAAAAGGCGGTAAACGCATGAAGCTTTTTAGAAGTTCCGACATCACCCCACGCGAGCTCCGTCCCCGATACGGCGCGGAATACGGCCAGGTGGAAGAAACGGTGCGGGAAATCCTTGCGAATGTGAAGTCGCGCGGGGACGCCGCATTGAAGGAATACTGCCTGCAGTTTGACCGTGCGGAACTTTCCAGCCTTGCCGTTACGGACGCGGAAATAAAAGCAGCACTTTCCAAGACCGATTCGAGACTATTGTTTACCATGCGGCAGGCTGCGGAAAACATCCGCGCCTTCCACCAGAAGCAAAAGCGGGAAGGCTTTGTGATGACCGAAAAGGAGGGTGTGCTCCTGGGGCAGCGCATTCTGCCGCTTGACAGGGCGGGCCTCTATATCCCCGGCGGCACCGCAAGCTACCCAAGCACAGTCTTGATGAACGCCATCCCCGCAAAAATAGCGGGCGTCCGGGAAATCATCATGGTGACGCCCCCAACTGCGGACGGTTCCATTGCGCCACAGATTCTTGCCGCGGCGCATATCGCGGGGGTGGACCAAATCTACAAGGTCGGCGGCGCGCAGGCCATTGCGGCTCTTGCCTATGGAACCGAAACCATCCCGCAGGTGGACAAAATCACCGGCCCAGGCAACATGTATGTGGCGACGGCGAAACGGCAGGTCTACGGCCTTGTGGATATCGACATGGTCGCAGGTCCCAGTGAAATCCTCATCATTGCCGATGAAAGCGCAGACCCGTTTTTTGTGGCGGCGGACTTATTATCGCAGGCGGAGC
>JAEYLA010000079.1 GCA_023461495.1 Bacillota bacterium
GCTTTACCGAGGCGGGCGAGCTTATTGAAATCGACGATCAGCCGCTCATCAACATGGCGTACCAGTTCCGCGTAGCGCCTATCATGCTCCTGTCCTCCATCACGGAGGACGGCAACTTCAGCGGCGAGCGCGCAAGCCTGCTGTTTCAGGATACCGCCTTCCAGAACGCGGTCATAGACAAAATCATAGAAACGATGTGGCAAAAGGGGTACCTTGGCCTGGACGTGGATTTTGAATATATCAACCCCGAGGATGCGGACGCGTTTATAGAATTTTTGCGCAACATCACCGCGCGCCTCAACGCGGAGGGCTTCACCGTCAACGTGGACCTTGCGCCCAAGGTTTCAGGTGACCAGCCCGGCCTGCTCTACGAGGCGCACGATTACCCGCGTGCCGGCGCTATCGCCAACACCGTGCTGCTGATGACGTACGAGTGGGGCTTCTCCTTCGGGCCGCCTATGGCTGTAGCCCCCATCGATCAAGTGCGGCGCGTGGTGTCCTACGCCGTAACCGTCATCCCCAGAGAAAAGATATTCATGGGCATTCCCAATTACGGCTATGTATGGCGGCTGCCGTACCAGCGCGGCATCACCGTGGCAACTTCCATCGGCAATCAGTTCGCCGTCCAGCTTGCCGCGCAGTATGGCGCGGAAATACAGTACGATGAGCGCGCGCAGTCGCCCTTCTTCTACTATACCAATGAGGCCGGGTTCCGGCATGTGGTGTGGTTTGAGGATGTGCGCAGCATCCAGGCGAAGTGGAACCTCATCGATGAAAACAGCCTGCTTGGCGCCGGGTACTGGACTGTGATGCGCCCGTTCGCACAGAACTGGGCGTATGTCAACGGCATGTATAATATCCGTAAGATTGTGGAGTAGGGAAAACGGGTATTAAAAAGGGGTTACGTTGAGGGCTCTGCCCTCAGGCACCCGCTTAGGGCCGTAACGGCCCTAAGAACCCATATGGCAGCGTCCAAAAGGAAGCTGAGGGGATTCCAAAGGGACGTTGTTCGTTTGGGGCAGGGGTGAAATCCCTGCATAAAAAGCTTTATCAAGTAGAGACGCCGCCCAAACGGGCGGCGTCTTTGCAACTAATGTCTTAACGTTTTGTACGGCTTAATACATGCCGGGGCCGCCCATGCCGCCGCCTGCGGGCACTGCGGGCTCGGGAGCGGGGATGTCGGTCACGAGGCTTTCGGTCGTGAGAACCATCGCGGCGATGGAAGCCGCGTTCTGCAGGGCGGACCTTGTGACCTTCGTCGGGTCGATGATGCCCTTGTCTTCCATCATGCCGTATTCGTCCTTCGCGGCGTCGAAGCCGTAGCCGGGCTTATCGGCATTCTTGATGTTCTCAACGATCACGGAGCCTTCGAGGCCCGCGTTCACGGCGATCTGGCGGACAGGCTCTTCGAGCGCGCGCACGACGATCTGGATACCGGTCTTCCTGTCGCCGGTGGCGTCGGCTTCGAGCGCCTTCACGCGGCTGATGACGTTGACGAGCGCAACGCCGCCGCCGGGTACGATGCCTTCTTCCACGGCCGCGCGGGTCGCGTTGAGTGCGTCTTCAATGCGGAGCTTGAACTCCTTCATTTCCACTTCGGTTGCAGCGCCAACGGAGATAACCGCAACGCCGCCCGCGAGCTTCGCGAGGCGCTCCTGGAGCTTCTCCTTGTCGTAATCGGAAGTGGTCTCTTCGATCTGGGCCTTGATGGAGTTGATGCGGGCCTTGATCTCGGAGGGTTCGCCGGCGCCTTCGACGATGGTGGTGTTCTCTTTGTCCACCTTGACCTGGCGGGCGGTACCAAGCTGCGCGATCGTGGTTTCCTTGAGGTCCATGCCGAGCTCGTCGGAAATGACCTGGCCGCCGGTGAGGATTGCGATATCCTGCAGCATGGCCTTACGCCTGTCGCCAAAGCCGGGGGCCTTAACGGCAACGCAGGTGAAGGTGCCGCGGAGCTTGTTGACGATCAGGGTAGCAAGCGCTTCGCCTTCGACGTCTTCCGCGATGATGAGGAGCTTCTTGCCCTGCTGAACAACCTGCTCGAGCACAGGCAGGATTTCCTGGATGTTGGAAATCTTCTTCTCGGTGATGAGGATGAGCGGGTTATCGAGCACCGCTTCCATCTTATCGGTATCGGTTACCATGTAGGCGGAAGCATAGCCGCGGTCAAACTGCATGCCCTCAACAAGCTTCAGTTCGGTCTTCATGGTCTTGCTTTCTTCCACGGTGATGACGCCGTCGTTGCCGACCTTATCCATCGCGTCGGAAATGAGCTCGCCCACAGTTTCGTCGCCTGCGGAAATGGAGGCGACCTGCGCGATGGCGGTCTTGCCGCTGACGGGCTTAGAGAGCGCCTTGAGGCCTTCCACGGCTTCAGATACGGCAACTTCGATACCGCGGCGGAGCACCATGGGGTTCGCGCCTGCGGCGACGTTCTTGAGGCCTTCACGGACGATAGCCTGTGCAAGGAGGGTAGCGGTCGTGGTGCCGTCGCCCGCGACGTCGTTGGTCTTGGTGGCGACTTCCTTCACGAGCTGCGCGCCCATGTTTTCAAATGGATCTTCCAGTTCGATTTCCTTGGCGATGGTCACGCCGTCATTGGTGATGAGAGGTGCGCCGAATTTCTTATCCAGCACCACGTTGCGGCCCTTGGGCCCGAGGGTGATCTTCACGGTATCCGCAAGCTGGTTCATGCCCTTTTCAAGTGCACGGCGGGCGTCTTCACCGTATTTCAACTGCTTAGCCATTGTTTACGTTCTCCTTCCGCTATGCGCTGTTATTCCACAACCGCCAGAATATCGTTCTGGCGAACCACGATGTACTCCGTGCCGTCGAGTTTGACTTCGGTACCGGCATATTTGGAGTAAATCACGCGGTCTCCAACCTTCACGTACATGGTGACTTCTTTGCCCTCCACCATGCCGCCGGGGCCAACTGCGAGCACTTCCGCCATCTGCGGCTTTTCCTTGGCGCTGCCGGGCAGCACGATGCCGCTCTTGGTGGTCTCTTCGCTCTCAAGGCTCTTGATAACGACACGATCAGCCAAAGGCTTGAGTTTCATGAAATGTACCTCCTTTATTGCGATGCATTTGTTTGACTTTTGGGGCGTTAGCACTCACTAAATAAGAGTGCTAACAGCTTATATAATAATGCACCCCGCATGCGGCTGCAAGCATAATTTTTTGACGAAATTGTGAAATGAGCCGGAATCAAGCGGAATACCTCTTTTTTATCTCTGCTATTATTGAAATTTCGCTCGTTTTCTATACTTTTGAATAAAAATTGGAATTTGGGGAGGAGCATCGGTCTTGGGGTGCGACCTTGCTTCGAAAGACGCGTTGGATTAAAATAGAAGCAACAAAAATCCGCCGATCAACAGGTGGAAGCATTTTTTACGTATCCGGCATATCGGCAGTTCTTTACTTCATACCGGGAAGGAGCGTTTTATCATGAAACCATACATCCTTTCGCTGGATCAGGGCACTACAAGTTCCCGCGCCATCCTCTTTGACGCTGCAGGCAAAATCAAAAGCGGTGCGCAGTATGAGTTCACGCAGCATTATCCGCAGGCGGGCTGGGTAGAGCATGACCCGCTTGATATTCTCTCCAGTCAAAAACGGGCTGTGGCAGAAGTGCTGGAGCGCGCCGCCATACAGCCGCAGGATATCGCGGCCATCGGCATCACCAACCAGCGGGAAACGACCATTGTATGGGAAAAGGCAACAGGAAAGCCCGTATACAACGCCATCGTCTGGCAGTGCAGGCGTACGGCGGCGCTTTGTGAAACCCTCAAGGCGCTGGGCTTGGACGAATATATTACGGAAAAAACGGGCCTACTTATCGACGCTTATTTTTCCGCGACCAAAATCGCCTGGATACTGGATCATGTAACAGGCGCGCGTGCGCGCGCGGCACGCGGCGAGCTTCTGTTTGGCACCATCGATACCTATTTAATCTGGCATCTGACCGGCGGGCGCGCGCATGTGATCGATTATACGAACGCCTCGCGCACGATGCTGTTTGATATCAAGACACTTTGCTGGGACGAGCGGCTCTTAAAAGCGCTCAATATCCCGTCCGTCATGCTGCCGCAGCCGGTGCCGAGCAGCGCCGTATACGGTACGGTGGCGGCGGGGATTTCCGGCCTTGAGGCGCTTTCAGGCGTTCCCATCGCGGGCGCCGCGGGGGATCAGCAGGCGGCGCTGTTCGGGCAGGCGTGCTTTTTGCCGGGGCAGGCCAAGAATACCTACGGCACGGGCTGCTTTTTGATGATGAACACAGGCGAAGCGCCTGTCATGAGCAAAAACAGGCTTTTGACCACCATCGCCTGGGGATTGCGGGAAGGCAAAGCGGAATACGCGCTTGAAGGGAGCATCTTCAACGCGGGCAGCGTTATCAAGTGGCTGCGGGACGATCTTGGGTTGTTGGAGAGCACGCCGGAAATCAATATTCTGGCCGAAAGCGTCAAGGATGCGGGCGGCATGCTGTTTGTGCCCGCCTTCACAGGGTTAGGCGCGCCGTATTGGGATATGTATGCGCGTGGCACGATGGTCGGCATCACGCGCGGCACCACGCGGGCGCATGTTGCGCGCGCGGTATTGGAGAGCATCGCCTATCAGGTGACGGATTTGACCGCCGCCATGCAGGAGGACAGCGGCTTTGCGCTGACGGATTTGAAGGTGGACGGCGGCGCTTCCGTATCCAATGTGCTCATGCAGTTCCAATCAGATATGCTCAACTGCCGCATCCACCGCCCATTGAGCGTGGAAACGACGGCTGCTGGCGCGGCGTTCTTGGCCGGGCTTGCAGTTGGGCTCTGGCCGGACCAGCAATCGATTGCCGCCCTGTATGGCACGGAGCGCGTGTTTGTGCCTGAAATGAAGGAGGAGGAGCGCACCCATCGCTACGCCCAGTGGAAGCGCGCCGTTTCCCGCGCGGTTGACTGGGTGGAGCTGGGATGAAGCAACAAAGACTTGTTATCATCCATCCGGGTATGATTTTTAGATAGTTGCGGTATATAGTCTACGGTTTCAGACGAAAATAGGGGTAGCAGATGTTTAAATAATTGATGAATTGTAAAATGAAGTGCGTCACGCAAAATGGGTCAAAGAAATAGCCCATAATGGAACCTTCGTGTAGAATGAAGCTGTTCACACACCATTCGACGGAGGCAACATCATGAGCTACCACCATCTTAGCACATTTGAAAGAGGTCGAATAGAGGCGTTACATAGGCAGGGGTGTTCAAATAGGCTCATAGCGCAGTCGCTCGGGAGACATCGTTCTTGCATCGACAGGGAAATCGCGCGGAATGAAGCGACAGCGGTATACGAGGCTGAGACGGCGGAAGAAAATTACCGTAACCGCAGAAAGAATTCAAAGCCAAACGGAAAATGGGATGAAGAATTAGCGGATTGCATCCAGCAAAAGCTAAGGGAGACATGGTCACCCGAACAGATTGCAAACACTATAACTCTTGGTAGAATCAGCTTCAAGACAATATATAGGTGGCTCTATCAAGATAAGCTCTCGCAGGTGACAATCACCGTACTGCGGCAAAAAGGGAAACGCATGAAACCGAAGGAAAAACGAGGGAAATTTGCCATGGGAACTTCGATTTCCAAGCGCCCAACGGAAGTCAAGAGCCGAAAAACGTTTGGCCATTGGGAACTTGATACGATGGTATCCAGCCGGGGAAAAAGCAAAGGCTGCTTCGCTACGTTTGTCGAACGAAAGAGCCGCCTGTATGTCGCTCTTAAAATACCCGATCGAACCGCCGAATCTATGGAAATGGCGATTCAACAGCTGTATCATGCCCTGCCAGATGGAGCGTTTATGACTGGAACCACCGATCGAGGTAAAGAATTTGCATGTTACCGTTCTATTGAGGAATCGCTTGGACTTCCCCTTTTCTTCGCCGATCCCTACTCCTCATGGCAACGAGGCAGCAATGAAAATTCGAACGGTCTGCTTCGCGAATTCTACCCCAAGAAGACGAACCTTGCTTTGGTTAACGACAGGGAGCTATTCCAAAACTTGCTTCTTATCAACAGCAGGCCCCGTAAATGCTTGGATTGGAAATCCCCTATTCAGGTCTTTCTTCACGAACTGGCGCACTTGACTTGACAAACTATCAATTAATAAATTCCTCATATGTACCTATGGTAAAGCTATCTTTCCTAAATATTAAGGTAGTCTTTGCCTTTGTAATTAAAATCACTAAGTTCTTTGTTTTTTTGTATTTTGATATTAGGGAAAAATCAAAATGTTGAGAAGCGCCTATTTTTTCGTTAATAGCCGTGATGCCATTTCCGATTTGAAGAAGAATTTCTCTTTCACCATGGTACATTTCTGCTTCCCGCAGTATTTGCTCCTTGCAGGCGCTTCTATTACGTAGGTAAAAGGCACCTGTTATAATAAGCAGAGATCCAATCACAGGCGCAATTGAATTGAAAAGCATATAGCCGTCAAAGCCGCTTGCGAACACCGATATTCAAGCAAGGTTTCTTTTGTGAGAGCATGTCGGTTTTCAAATTGAATTTCACTCATCTTGGCAGACTCCCTTTGCTAGAATCGTATTACTATAATTATAGCATGCGGGTTACTTCCAAATGAAGGATTTTACAAGCTGCGCTCTTGGCAAAATTCCGCTGCAACTTGTTTCGCCCCTCTAAAACTCCTCGAAAAATGTGATTCCCTCAAATTTGCTCAGCAGCTCCAGCACCTCACTGTGGGGCTGCTTTTTTTTGAGTTCAATTTTGAAATTCGTGCCAATGCCCACATCCCCCGCCACACGGATGGTCTCAAAATCGGATACCGTCATGGCGTGTTCCCGCACAAACTCAAAAAAGGAGGAAATACGGCTCATGTTGTCAAACAGCACGTAGAGCTGTATGGTCTTGATGCGGCTTGTAAAAGCAGATTGTGCCCGCTCCATGATGGTCATGGTCAGGATGATGATACAGGTGACGGCGATGCCGCCCCAATAGAACCCCGCACCCACCGCGAGGCCGATGCAGGCGGACGCCCAGAGGCCGGCAGCGGTTGTCAGCCCCTTGACGCGGTGCTGCCCGGTCAAAAGTATGGTGCCTGCGCCAAGAAAGCCGATGCCGGACACCACCTGCGCGCCGATGCGCATCGCGTCCTGCCCTATCCCGTAGGTCTGCGTCACGAACTGGCCTGTCATCATCACGAGCGCTGCACCCGTACACACGAGGATATAGGTGCGTACACCCGCCGCGCGGCGCTTGCGCACGCGCTCAAACCCAAGTATGCCGCTCAACAGCGCCGAAAGGAGCAGGCGCAGCACCATGGAGAGTTCGTTGAGTGAAAGCAGGTCGTATCCAAACAGCGTTGGCGTTAGCATCCGGCGAGTTCCTCCTTTTTCCGTGATCCACCCGTTTATGGCTATTGTATGCCTGTTGTAAGCACAAGATCAGCCTGTGCCGCAATATCGCATTTTGAAAAATACAGCTCCTCCATCGGCAGCCAGGCGGCTTGGAACTGTGGCAGCTTTTCGGGCGCTTCCCTGGCTCTCAGGCGCTCCCGCTGCGCCTCCTTGGACAGGGTAAGGAACACCTTCAGGCCGTATGCCGTGGAGAGCAGCGGATGATGGCTGTAGGAGCCCTCCACGATCAACAGCTGCGCATCCTCAATGTGGATGGTGCTGTACGTCCCCGTCTGGCAATCATACGCGCGGTAGGAAAACGCGCCGCGCGTCTTCAGGTAGGGAGAGACTTCCTCTAAAAATCGCTCATAATGCACGTTTCCGCCGGGCGTATGCAGGCGCTCTTTGGTGCGCAATTCCGGCGGCAGGAAAAAATGATCCATGTGGACCGTCTGGGCCGCATATCGGTTTTTCAGGAATGCCGCAAGCGTCGTCTTGCCCGCGCAGCAGCAGCCATCAAGTGCTAGGCAAACGCGCTCCTTGTGAGAAAGAAGATGGTCTACCCGCTCCAATAAAGGCGAAAGCAGCTCGTCTGCATTGAAAAAAGAATGTACGCGTAATTCCATGCGGCCTTTCCTAACGAGATCAAAGTATTTTTCCGCTGCATCATAGCATGGATTGCGCAAAAACACAATGCAAAGGCACAGATACCCTTATGGATGGCGCTTCAGGCTGAATGAAAAAATGAGAAAAAGTGCCCGCAGGACACTTTGTTGGTCATAAAAATCGCCACCCTTTGCGGATGGCGCTTTGAAGTACGGGGGAGTTACTTGCACACGTGATACAGACTCTGCTCCGTTTCGTTGCTGAACAAGTGCATCATCGTGCCGGAGAATGTGAAGTGGATAAAGTTCTCCCTGCCGGGAGTGAACGTATAGCTGTCAAGGAGATCCCCGGTCGGCACACGGATGACGGCGTCCTTTCCATCCACATTTACATGCAGGTATACTTCGCTGCCCATCATTTCAGAGACGTCCACCTTTGCGCGGATCGCGTTTTCGGTGCCCTCGGGCACGACGCGGATATGCTCGGGACGGATGCCCAGGGTAATGGTGCAGGGCATCTGGCGGTTGAGCTCCAACAATTTTTGCCTATCGGAGGGCAGGGGAATCTTTACGCCGTAGAGATCCGCCACATAGCGGCCGCCGTCCACGGTGAGGGCTGCGGGGAAGAAGTTCATCTGCGGGGTTCCGATGAAGCCTGCCACAAACAGATTGGCGGGTTCATGGAACACCTCGTGGGGCGTGCCGATCTGTTGAATGAAGCCGTCCTTCATGATTACGATGCGGTCGCCCAGCGTCATGGCTTCCGTCTGGTCATGCGTGACATAGATAAACGTGGTGTCAATGCGCTGCCGAAGTTTAATCAGCTCCGCGCGCATCTGGTTTCTGAGCTTGGCGTCAAGGTTTGAAAGCGGTTCGTCCATCAGGAACACCTGCGGGTGGCGTACAATCGCGCGGCCGATCGCCACACGCTGCCGCTGTCCGCCGGAGAGCGCCTTGGGCTTACGCTGCAACAGTTCCGTAATGCCTAAGATTTCCGCCGCTTCCTTGACCTTTTCGTCAATCTCCTGCTTGGTCGCTTTCCTGAGCTTGAGCGCGAACGCCATGTTCTCATACACCGTCATGTGCGGGTAGAGCGCATAGTTCTGGAATACCATTGCGATATCCCTGTCCTTGGGCGGCACATCGTTGACTAAAGTATCCCCGATATAGATTTCGCCGGAGGTGATCTCCTCCAGGCCCGCCACCATGCGGAGCGTTGTGGATTTGCCGCAGCCGGACGGGCCGACCAGTACCACAAACTCCTTGTCTGCGATGTCAAGGGAAAACTCCTGCACCGCAACCACGTTCTTGTCGTAGACCTTCTTGATGTTTCTGAGTGTGACGTTTGCCATGCTTCCCGGCTCTGGCGGACACAGCCTCTGCTAACTGTCCGCCTCGCCACCGCGCGTATACATCGCGATGGCATTACGGCAGGTCTCCACACTGCCGCACCGCAAGCCGCTGCGGTTTGTCTAGAACCTCCTTTTTTATAGCGTTCGCGGGTTTATTTTGTGGAGTAAACCCGTGCCGCATTGATACGTAGTGATGGATAGAAAAACAGCAGCCATAAATTGCTCCTAC
>JAEYLA010000080.1 GCA_023461495.1 Bacillota bacterium
ATACATGAAAAGGGCGCCTTCCGCAAGAAGCTCTTTTTGTTCATGCGGCCCGAGCAGGAACAGCCGCTGGGCCTGGTCTTCAAATAGCAGCGTTTCGCCGGAGGCTTCCAGCACGCGCTTGAAAAATTCCTTTTCCTGAAAGAGGTCCCACTCCGTGATGGTGGAAAAGGGCAGGGAAGCGCCTTCGAGCATGCCGTATTCCGTATAGTGCCCTTCCAGGCCGCATGTGCAGGCAAAGCGGTCGTCAATGCCCGTAATGCTGCCTATGTGCCCGCAGGAGGGGCAAAGATAAAGCCCGGCCTCAATCCCTTCGGCAAGGCGCTTGCCGCGAAAACGGACGTGCTCGCGCGCCTGCCGGGCATATGCGTCCTCAGAAAGGTCGCGTGCGAGGATGGCGTTGACCTCCTCATTGGTCATGCCTTTGAGCACCTCGGGAGAATACCGGGCAACTTCATGGCCGAATACCTTGCCGCGCCGCAGCGTCTTTGACCAACGGGGGGAAGCAAAATAGCCTCCTTCGATGCGGTAGGTAACAAGCGTTGCGCCGCTTGCACGCACAAGCTTGCCCGTGGAGGGCAGGATATCGCAGGTCAGACCGTTGAAGGTGCGGTTGCCTTCCGCAAAAATGCACACATTGTAGCCTGCGTGGAGGCTCCGTAGCACTTCCATGACCGTGCGGGCGTCGGTAGTTCCCTTGACGCGGGAGATGGGCGCAAACAGGGAGCGAAGCAGGCGGGACGCCAGCCCCGCGCGAAACACATGCTCGCCTGCTACAAAATACATATGCTCCCTGTAGCTGGAAGCAACCATCAGCGGGTCATAGTTTGTGGTATGGTTGGCAAGGATGATGCTGGAGGCGGGGAGCGCTTTTTCCCGCCTGCCGGTGTAATGAAAGCGCAATTTTAAAAACAGCCTGACGGGCAGGCGGAAAAACTGATATATCAGACGGTGGCGCTTTGTGATACGGTTATCCATATATGTTTGACTAGACCCCTTTGATGTATGCTGTTTTACTATTGTAAAGCATACGCGCGCAATTCGCTATAAAAAACAGGTAAAAACGAGGATTGTAAAATACAGGGCAACAAAAAAGGCGCTTTACGCGCCTGCATTGGTAAAACAGATCGTTACTCTTCCACAACCAGGGAAGGCGCGCGTTCCTCCTGTGCCGGAGCGGATGCCTGAACGGTTTTGAGCGCCTGCACAAGCGAGGCGAGTTTATTATACGGGCGGATTGCGGCGTTCTGCGCCGGAGCATTGAGAACATCCCCGGAAAGCGGCACAAACCCCTGCAGCGGGTTGACGGAGAAGTAGTAAGGCTGCTTGCTGTCCGGCCCTTTCATCAAGAAAAACACGTATATGCCGCCAAGCCTTAGGTCCGGCGCCTGCGAAGAAAACAGCTCCACATGCTGAAGCGTGGTCGCGTCAAGCATACTGCTCATGCGTTCCGGGCTTACGACCAGATCGATCCTGTCGCCATAGGAGAACGCGCCCTTCATGACGCCATAAGCCTCCACGGTCGCAATGGCCGCAGAATACTGTGCGCGTTCTACAGCACCGCCGTTGCGGATGGAAAACACGGTGTCCTTCATTTGCGGAAGCGACGTTACTTTTCCGATGAAGATTTCTTCTGAAGACGCGGTCAGCTTGGAAAGGGAATCATAGTAGTATATCGGGGCGGGCGCGCTGATCACGCTTGAAAGCGCCGCGATTTCCTGGTGAAGCGCGGCAAGGGAAATCCGCTTGCCGTCCCAGATGACCTCGCTGTCTACAATGGGCTTCGGCGCTTCTGAAAGGAGCGTATAGCCGGTGATATCTTCCGCGTAGTTGACGTCCTGGCCCTGCCCTAAAAACAGCAGGTAACTTTCCCCTTTATTCATGGGGCCGGAGGTACAGTGGACAATATCATCAATTGCGGCATTGCCTGCGTACACTTTCGTCACAAGGAGGTCATAGCAGGTGCTGCCGGAAGCGTCGATATGACTGCCGATACATTCGCCCGCAACGATCAGGGACGCGTTGCGGTACTGCGTACGCAAATCGGAAAGCAGCCGTTCCTCCGCAGCAGGGGAAGAAACCACCACATTTTTCGTGGCGGGGGCTGCGCAGGCACTCAACAGCAGGCAGATGAACAGTGCGCTCAAAAACCTAAGTCCTTTGCCCATGCGTCTTCCTCCCTTCTGCTGCAGCCAGCAAAAACGGGCCGCGATACTTCATGCGCAAACACATGTTCACGCCTTATTCATACTATAGACGATGTTGCAACACTTTTGGTTGCATGACACAGGAAATTCACAAAAATTTAATGGAAAAAGAATAAAACACGCCATAAAAATTTCCAGAATTGCACAAGCCTTGGAAATTACATTTCCCTGCGCCCGGTCAAAGCCTTCGCAAGCGTCACTTCATCGATGTATTCCAGATTGCCGCCGATGGGAATGCCATGCGCAATTCGGGTCACCTTTACATGCTTTTCCTTAAGGAGCTTCGCAATGTAGGAGGCGGTCGCTTCGCCCTCTACATCCGGGTTGGTGGCGAGTATGACTTCTTTCACATTCCCCCGGTCCAGCCGCTCCAAAAGCTCCCGGATGCGGATATCGTCCGGACCAATGCCGTCCATGGGGGAGAGGTACCCATGCAGCACATGATATCTTCCCGAAAACTCGCGGGACTTTTCCATCGCCAGTACATCCCGCGCATCCTGTACCACACAGATCACGCCGTTGTCGCGCGCACTGTCCGCACAGAGCGCGCAAGGGTCACGATCCGTATAGCTGCCGCAGATAGGGCAGCAGAATACCTTTTCACGCGCGTGGAGAATTGCTTCCGCCAGTTCGGAGGCCTGCGCTTTCGGCATCTCCAGCATGTGGTAGGCAAGGCGTTGCGCGCTTTTCATACCGATGCCCGGAAGCCGCGCAAGCTGCGCGGTCAGCCGCGCAATCGGCTCAATGGTTTGCAGCATGGGCTAGAAACCAAGGTTGAGGCCGCCGGTCAGCTTGCCCATTTCGGCGCTCATCATTTCATCCGCCAGCCTGAGCGCTTCATTGGTCGCCGCTGTAATAAGATCCTGGAGCATTTCCACATCATCCGGATCCACGCAGGCGGGGCTGATTTCAATGCTCTTGACTTCCTTACGGCCATAGACGGTCACTTTTACAACGCCGCCGCCGGATTGCGCGGTCAGTTCACGCGCGCCAAGCTCTTCCTGCATACGCGCCATATCCTGCTGCATTTTCTGCGCCTGTTTCATCATCTGCTGCATGTTCATGCCACCGCCCATACCGGGAAAACCGCCTTTTGCCATATCGATTCCTCCTGTTATTATCTGCTTTTCTTTCACATGAAAGTATACCATATCTGTCTGCGGCTTGACAAACCGCAGGGGCTTTAAGCAAACCGCAAATGCGTACTAACTCTCTATATGCAGCTTATCGCCGAACATACGCTGCAATTCGAGCGTCTTCGGATCGTTTGTCGGCTTTTGCCCCACGGCGATGCGCAACTGCAGCTCTGGCTCCACGGTTTGCAAAAGATTCTTTAAAATCTCCTGATGCTTTGGGATGTTCAGCGCTGCCGCATGGGAGGCCTGCAGCGGGGGAAACATGGCGGTCAGCACAGCTCCTTCCCG
>JAEYLA010000081.1 GCA_023461495.1 Bacillota bacterium
GAATACATATTGGTGCTTGGGGAGAGGACACTCATATATTTTTCGCGGAAGGTTTTGAGCTTGAGGTTGATTTCGCGGTACGCGTCACCCTTCCACTCCAGCTTTTCCGCAAGTTTAAACTGTTTATCTACTTTTAGCTGGTCAATCTCCAGCAGGCTTTTTACAATCGCCTCGGTGTCAAGTCCCGAGGAAAGGCCGTTCAGCCGAATCAGGGAATTGCTGATATTCGATGCCATTTTTATTGCTCCTTCCTGACGCACCGGCGCTAATGCGCCTGCCGTACCTGTCATTACATACTTATTCGGTATTCTTCCGCCCGACTTTAGAGAGAATCCGCAATGTTTTCAGCCGGAGACTATGCATGCGCATAGTAGACAACATCCTTAAGGCGCTCGCTGTATATCTTTGTAATAGGCGTGTACCCGGTCAATGTGCGCCCTGCCTGCGCTACGGTTACCCCGCGGGACACCTGATACGTGCCGTCTGCCGACGGGCAGACGACCTGCACATGCCCGTGCCCGCCTTCCTGGTTTTTCCACGCCGTAACCACCGGCAGGCCCTGGTTTGCGTACTGCTGTGCCTGTTCCGGCGTTACCCGCACCCAGCCGTAATCGGGCCCCTTTTTCCCGAGCCAGTCATATATGCCGTTCGCGTTGAGCTCCTTTGTGCCGCTATCCTGATAGGTACGGGCCTCCAACGTCTGCGGGTCCACATAATGCGGGATTTCCGCGCCCATCGCCTTTGTCACATCCCAGAGAAAAATATTGCAGTAGGTATCGTTCTTGCCCCGCTTGTTCACCGCGTAGCGGGGATTTGTTTCCACCTGAAACTGGTCGATCACATTGCGGTAAACGTTCGGGTCCCGCGCGCCTTTTTGGCTGGTCACCACAGGGCTTGCGGGTTTAGATGCGCTGAAGGGCGTCATTGCCTCGTTTATGCTGCCGGAAAACAGCATGTCGTTGCCGCGCTGCAGGCCGCTGCGGTCATACCCCTGCGATACAAGGGTATTGAGCGTATCAACGCGCAGGCTTTCGAGCGTATCGCCCGAGGTTCCGGAAAGCGCCGCAGAGAGGCTGGACATCGCGGCCCCCATAGAGCTTGAGGACGCGCCGGTACCCATCATCATAAAAAACAGCATCACCGCGCTTTTTAAATCGCTTTCCTCCCCCGTTGCGCCAAGCATCATGGGAAGCCCCGAAAGCATCGCCGTGCTCTCCACAGACGCGGTAGAATCTGCGCTCATTCCCCCCAAGCCGCCCAGCTGTGCGGAAAGTTCGGAAGAAAGCAACGCGGAAAACGCCGCGGATGCGCTTGCGCCCGGCGTCTTTGATGCGGTGGAGGAAACAGCGGATTGAGAAAGCAGCGGATTGACGGCGTTTGTTGTCATCTGTGTTTTCCTTTTTGTATCTCTTCGAGGCGGTAGCGCCCGGCGGCCTCGCCATCGAGCTTGCTGATAAACACAAGCACCTGGGCCACCACCTCATAAATTTCCTCGGGTATTTCATCCCCGATGCTAAATCGGTTTAGCACCGACAGCAGCGAGTCGTCTTCGACGACGGGAATCTTTTGCTCTTCTGCGGTCGTAAGCATTTTCTCCGCCACATAGCCTTTTCCAAGGCCTACGATCAGCGGGGCGTTGTCCCTGCCCATATCGTATTTGAGCGCGGCGGCCTGCAGATTCTTTCGCGTTTCCTGTTCTTTCATATCATAACATCCAGTCCGGCGGAAGCAGGCACATACAGGCGCTGCAGGGTCTCCTCGGCGTTGAGCGGCGTCGTTCGCTCAACGAGTGCGCCCACCTTGTACTCCGTAAGCTGGTACTGCATCCCGGACAATGCGTCCTGCAGTTCCGGCGCTTTTTCCCGGAACAGGGCAAGCGCGTTTTCGCTCTGCACGCGCAAATCCAGGGCAATCTCCCGCTTCTCAATGCGCAGCATGGCTTCCACCCGTCCCATATTCTGTGTGGAAAGCCCAAGCACCACCGAAGTTCGCTCACGCTGCGCGCCTTTGTCCCTTTGGTTTCTTTTGTAGATGTAGAGTTCCGCCGATCCATACTCTTTGAGATGGAGGGGCACCTGTATAAATACAAAGCGGGAGATATCCTCCCCAAGCTTGGCCTGCGCGGTCAATTCGCTCAACCGGGACGAAAGTGCTTCCTGTGTATGAATATCGGCATTTTTGATAAGCTTCTGAAGTGCAAAAAGTTTCTGCGGCGTCTCTTCCACAGATTTTTTGAGCGCCTGCGCATCCATTTGCCCGTCCGCACGCGCAAAAACCTCCAGCAACGCTTTAAGAACAGCGGTCTCTTTTCCTTGCGTAGCGGCGGGTGCTATATGCGGCGCGCCGGTCTTTTCAGGCTGCGGCTGCTTGTCCGCATGCAACGCCGCCTCTTCCGCTTCCGGGTGTGGGATATCCTCCTTGTTTACGGAATGCCCACTCATTTGCATGGAATCGCGGACGGTATCGGACCCAGGCTGTACGCCGTCCCCTTTATCCTCTATGCTTGCTGCCTGCTGCGCTGCCTGCCGGGGGGGCTGCTGGGCGCCGAGTTCTTCCTGCACCGCTGCCGGTTGACCCGTTAAATCAGCATCGGCATGTGCGTCCGGAGCAGATGCCTGCTTTCCCGCCGCATCCTGCGCCGAGAACGTATCCGGTGCGCTTTTCGTCGGTTGCTCCTGAGGTATGGAGTTTCCCTGCTGGCCCGGCGTTGCCTGTTCTTTTGGCAAGAATTCCTGCGCCTGTTGGATGCCGCCCTGCGCGGCTTCCTGCTCCTGCAGCGGAAGCGCCCCAACATCTCCGCCCATCTGTACTCCGCCTGATCCCGGCACTTCAGATGTTGCCTGCGGCACCGGCGCAGCCGCCCTATTAGAAGAAACCGCCTTGCCGGGTATCTGTTCCGATACAAGCGCCCGTTGCGGCGCTTCCGGTTCCGCGCCGTCCTGTAAAAGGAGGTTGGACGCCTCCTGCGCCACTTCATAAAGTGCCGCGCCAAAGGACGGCCCGCTGAGGATGGCTTGCACTGCCCGGATATTTTTCGCGGTTGCCGGGATGCCGTTGGCTGCAAAAAATGCCGCGAGCTTCACATCCACGGATTGCTTCATCATATCGGAGATTGCTGCCGCAAGCTTGGGCGTCGGCTTTAAATTCATTTGGGAAAGCGCCGTGAGTACCTCCTGCGGGATTGCCTGCCGGGCTATGGGCGTCTCCTGCGTCAGGGGCACGTTCCTCCCCGGCTCCACAAAGACCACGCGCAGTATGGGCCGTCCCTGTCCCCCGCTGCCGGAGGACGCCATCAGCTCCACCATATCGTTTTCCATGAGCACCGTGCCTTCCGCAAGGCGCGCGCTGAACAGGCGGCCATCCTCTGTTTTAAGGGAGACGGCATCGCCTTCCACGGATACCACTGTCGCGTTCAAAACCTCCCCGGGTTGAAGCGCAAGCGGCTTTTGCCCCGCCTGCGTTTCTGTCATCTGCAATTGACCCGGTGTAAGTTCAATCCTCATGCTCTGGTTCTCCTAACATCCGAAAGCGATCCCGCCTTTTCTTCCTATATAGTCAGGTCAATATGGTGGATGCTTCCGGCCGTGCCGTTTTCCCGGAGGAAGACGGAGCTTGCGCGCATCTGCCCATTGCTTCTTTGACCATCCGCAAAGCTGTATTCCGTTTTGACCTCGTTCAGATAAATCGCGCCGACCCCCACCTCGCCAAGGGAAAACAGCATGGTATTCCCGTCCTCTCCCATCGTGAGGATGGATAGCTTGTGGAACACCGGGTCGGATTCGTCAATCCAGCCGTTGTTGTCTACATCGTAAGCGCGCAGGTCCGTAAAGCCGTTCCCGCTTTGCGGGCCAAAGAGCTCGCCGCCGTCATTGATGCGGCCGTCGCCGTTTTTGTCAAACGCGAGAAATCCGCTTCCGTCAACCGCAAAGGAAATCTGCTCTTTTTTTCCGTCCGCATCCAGATCAAACGCGTATTTTTGCGCGCTGAGCGCGGGCGCTTTTCCGGCATAAGCGATCACGAGCGGGTCCATCCTTTGCGCATTGCCAAGGCGCAGGCTCACATGGCTTTCCTCATAATAACTGCGCGACATATTTAGGTCAAGCGAAAAGGAGATTGCCCCGCCGTCCGCCGTCTTTACGCTGCCCGAGGCGGAAAAGCGTATTTGCTCGTGCTCCTCATAGCTTCTGAAAGAATCATACTCCAGTCCCCAATCGGGCATTGTCTCTGTCCCCGGAAAACTCCCTCCGGCGCTTTCTGCCCGTTTGAACATGTCCTGATCCACCGCGTGGAGCTTCAGGCGTTTTCCTGTAAGCGCAAATACGACGGCCTCCAGCAGGCGTAGGCGCACATCCGTCTGCTCGTCCCCCTTTTCCCGGCCCTGCTTTACGCCAACAGCCTTGCTGCTGCCGGTAAAAGCCAGATTCTGCCGTTGTGCCCCTGCTTCAAGCTGCACAAGCACGGCCTGTTCCTCCTGCCCCATTCCTTCCGCCTGCGCAGGCGGCGCGCCCGTCCAGAAATTGAGCCGCTCCAGCGCAACGCTCTTTCTCTCGAGTACATGCTCACTCTGTGCCTGCACGTTCGAGGCTGTAATCTTCATCTTTTTTCCCTCCATTACAAGATGCTCCGGCTCCTTCCCTAACCTTGCAGGAAGCGGCATCCCGGCGAAAAAACGCATCCATGCGCCGCAGCGGCATGCCGATACCACCCATATCGGCATTTTTCATGTGTGGATTAGCCATTTCCCCAGGAAAAACAAAAGCTTTCAGGGGAATGCTTGATTGTGAAATAAAAACCCTGTCGTTTTTGTGCAAGAAATGTTAACGCTGCCAAATGAAATGACGATATATAGAATGATAGTGCGTTCATTGGGCCATGCCATGCGCAAAAATGGATTGTTGTTCCTAATTTAATGCAGTCCATCGTAGCCGGGCATGCTTACCGTTTGAACAGCGGGAGGGTGGTTTCAATCAGACCGGAGACTGTAAACGAGATTCAGCTTGATTTTCTCAAGGAACTCGAAAATATAGGCGCAGCGAACGCCGCCACTGCGCTTGCAAGCATGCTTAACCGGCCCATGGATATCCGTGTGCCCAAGGCATGGTTCTGTTCGCTGGAGGATATGGGAACGCTCATGGGCGACGCCGAGCAGATCATGACAGGTTCGCTTGTGGAAATGAACGGCGACATCAATGGAGCAATTCTGTTTGTGCAGCCGCTTGAGGACGCGATTTTTATGTCCAACATGCTGATTTCGCTTTTGGGCGTGGAAAACGACAATACCATTCCCTTCCCCTCCGAACTGCAGCATTCGGCGCTGATGGAAATCGCAAATATTCTTTGCTGTTCCTATATTAACGCAATCGCTTCGCTTACCGGCCTTTCCATCAACTCTTCCGTCCCCGGGCTTGTAATCGATATGGCGGGCGCGTTGATGAACCTCCCCGCAGCCATGTACGGCGCGTTTGGCGATACGGTACTGATGCTCGAAACGGTTCTTGTAGATGCTGACAAATACATGTCCGGCCGCTTCTTCCTCATGCCCGATGTCGAATCGCAAACCCTTATGATACAGAAGATGGGCTTGGCATAGTATGGCAAACACAATTATCGGAATCGCGGATATGGCGCTTGCAAAATCGCCGGATACACTTACGACGCTCGGTTTAGGTTCCTGCGTAGGGATTGTCCTGTATGACAGGGCGCGCAAGATTGGGGGCCTTTCACACATATTGCTGCCTAAGGCACCGGCGGCGGAACCGCAGATACAACGGGCAAAGTATGCGGATACCGCCATCGATGAGCTCATTGGCCGTATGGTTAAAAGCGGCGCTTTGGCGCATACGCTTACCGCAAAGCTTGCCGGCGGAGCCAGCATGTTCTTTGCAAACAACGGAAGCGACATCATGCAGGTCGGCAAGCGCAACGTGGACATGTGCCGCGAAGTGCTCAGACGGCATTCGATCGCGATTCTGGCCGAGGATACCGGCGGAAACATCGGCCGCACAATTGTGTTCGATTGTGACACAGGCGCGCTGATGATCCGTACCGCATGGCCTAAGACCGAGAAAACCCTTTAAATATCAGTGAAGAAATTGCTTTTACAGCAGGAGGAGCAACATGAAAAGAGTAATGGTAGTGGATGATGCGGCATTTATGAGGATATCCATCAAGAATATCCTGACCAAGCATGGCTACGAAGTGTGCGGCGAGGCCGAAAACGGCGAAGTGGCGCTCCAGCGCTACAAAGAGCTCAGCCCGGACATCGTCACCATGGACATCACCATGCCTGAAATGGACGGACTGGCAAGCCTCAAGCAGATTCTCGCGTTCCAGCCCAAGGCCAACGTTATTATGGTTTCCGCCATGGGCCAGGAGACCATGGTGCGCGAAGCAATCATTGCCGGCGCAAAGGGCTTTATTGTAAAACCCTTTAAGGAAGACGTCATCATCGGGGCGCTCAACAACATCAAGTAGCAGTCCCTTCAGTCAAAGGCGCATAAGAGAGAGGTGTTCGTATGTCCCAGCCCGATTCCCTGTTAGAGGTCTATATTTTTGAAAACCTCCAGTTGCTGGATCAATTGGAAACACATATGCTCAGTGCGGAAAAGGCGGAGCGCTTTACAGAGGCGCAGGTAGACGCCATATTCCGTATCCTGCATACCATAAAAGGCTCGAGCGGTATGATGAGCTTTGACGGACTTGCGCACCTGTCCCATGCGATGGAAGACCTGTTTTCTTTTATCCGGGACAACAAGGCAAAAGCCTATGATCACCGCAAG
Organism: Bacillota bacterium; assembly: GCA_023461495.1. Taxonomy (GTDB): domain Bacteria; phylum Bacillota; class Clostridia; order Christensenellales; family CAG-138; genus JAEYLA01. The sequence continues at coordinate 6,780 of JAEYLA010000081.1, forward strand.
GTCTGCGACCTGGTCTTTGGCGCGCAAGATTTCTTAAAGAGCGAGATCGAGCGCCTGCAGGACGGCATCCTTCCGGATAAGGACCCCAAGGCGCTGCTTGAGGAAATCGCGCAGTACCATCAGCAGCTCAAAAACGGCAATTCCGCGCCTTCCGCTTCCGCCGCGCCTGCTGCGCCGAAAGCGGCGCCTGTCCCCACCGCGGTACAGGCGGAGTCCTTCCCGGGCGCAAAGCGCTATGAGGCAAAAATCAGGTTTGAAAAGGACTGTAAGATGGAGAATGTGCGCGCGTTCGGCATCGTGAAGTCCGTGGAACAACTTTGCAGCGTTATTACCACCCTGCCTGCGGACGTATTGCAGGATGGCAGCGACGATTATATTGCCGAGCACGGCTTTAC
>JAEYLA010000082.1 GCA_023461495.1 Bacillota bacterium
CAGTGGCAACCAGATTTGTTTCCTGAAACACGAGCGATGCAATCCATGCCTCGATTTGTTCCAAATACACCTGTTCCTCTTCCTGCGGCGTTACCACATGCAGACGGAAATCCCACTCATCGGTCTGCACATAAACATCCAAATCAGAAAACCCGCCGTCTCCTTCCGTGTGGTAGCGCAACCGATATGCAGGGTATGTCAGCATATCGCCAATGGCATTGTCTTCCTGCGCCGCAACGGCGGACGGGGGCAGCGCTTCGAAGTCCGCCGTCACTTTTTGTACCGCCTCTACCCCAAAGTCCGCGGACGGCAGCCGTTCGAGCACAAACGCCGGGCCATCCGGGATATGCCAGGTGTGGCTGGCAACGCCCTCTTCATTCTCCTCCCCGGTGAGATAGACCGCCTGCACTGGCCAAGCGCCAATGGTGAGCCACAGTCCTTCCGCCGCCAAGGGCTTTTTAGAGAACGCATTCGCATCCATATCCCAGAGGTAGATCAGGCTGCCCTCCCCTTGCAGCGGGAGCACAAGGTCGTTGCAGCCATCGCCGTTTTTGTCCGCAAACGCAAGAGTTTCCGCGCTGTAGGCGGGACTCTCAATCGCGGAGAGGTCCAGTGTAAGCACGGGCTGCTGTTGCGGAGCGTCCCGATAAAACGCGAGAATTTGCTCTTCCATACTGTAGAGCACGGAAATCTCTCCTGTGACGGCGCCTTTCGCGAACAAATCCGCCTTACGCCAATCCGTTTCTTCGGCTGCCTCCGGGGAAGCTATTGGCGTGGGGATTATAGTCTTTTGCGTTGCGTTTGCGGGAGAGAACTCCTTTGTGCAGGCGGCAAGCGGCAGCGCGCTAAGCGTAAGCAGCGCTACTAGACTCACGAAAATTCGATTGTTGCGCATAAACAGTCCTTTCTGTCAAATCGATTTCTATAGGAACAAAGCGTTTGTTACCGTTGTTTGATGGACATTTCTTTTGCGATGATCAGATATTCGTCATCGCGTCCGGCATAATGTGTATAGAAACGGTACCCGCGGTTCTCCAGTTCTTCGAGCACGAAGGAGCTTGTGCATTGGCAGTCCCGCATCATGCGCCGGATACTGCCCGCATGGCGGGTGTGCGCAAGTTCCGCCGCGTCCTCACGCTGTGCAATGGTAATGAACACATTTTTGCAGCTTTCGTCAAGCTGGGTATAAAACACGTCCTGGTACACAACGTCCATATACTCGCGCTCGTCATAAACGGCGCGCAGCAACAAGACTCCGGCCGCCGCATCCATATTCACCTGGCGGATACGCACGTTACCAAAGAGCATCTTCCCAACATCCGGTTTGCGCCCCTGCGGCATGGACAGCCCCTCCTGAAATGGGTATTTCTTGCGCCCTGCAGCGTTTGCCGCCTTCTTTTTGCAGGTATATTACGGTAAATACATCGTATTGAAGTTTCGCGTACAGAAACAGTAGCCAACAGTTACCTTTTTGCCTGCACCGATAGAAAATTCACACAACAGCAATTTGGGTATGGGCTGTGATGTTGATTTCTGATAGGATAATAAAGGAAAGGGTTGTTGCCCGAATTGGGAAACATTGTTGGAGAGATGGGCAGGTGACGCGCGTGGAGGAGAAAAAGTCCATACTTGTTGTGGATGACGATATTGCGTTGTTGAAAATGGCGGAAGCGCTGCTGAAGGAGCAGTATTTTGTGAGCCTTGCAAAGTCCGGCAATCAGGCGGTGCAGTTTCTAAGAAAAGGCGCCCCCCCGGATCTGATTCTGCTGGATATCGATATGCCCGATATGGACGGGTATGAAACCATAAAGAAGCTGCGCCAAATAGAGAACGCCGAAGATATTCCAATCATCTTCCTGACGGGTCTTATGGAGGCAGAGTCCGAGCTTCGCGGGTTCAAGGAGGGCGCTGCCGACTATATTACAAAGCCATTCAATCAGGAAATCCTGCTGGCGCGGCTGGAGCTGCATTTAAAAAATGGCGAACAACGCATGCGCATACTGCAGCAGACGCTGCAGAACGCGGGGATCGATGAGGTACGCTTTGCGCGCTTATCATTGGAACTTACGCCGACAGAACAAAAAATCGCCCGGCTGATCGCCTTGGGCTACTCTAACCAGGAAATCTGCGAGGAATTGCATTATTCCTACGCATATGTCAAAAAAGTAGCCTGCGTGGTGTTCGATAAACTGGACGTAAGCAGGCGAAGCGAGTTGAGAAAGCTGTTCCTGTGAGCAATCTCCTTTAAACATCTTGCATTCTATATAAGAGGCTTGCCGCTACCGGCAAGTTTTTTTGTATGCATATGATCCGTTTTCATGCATCCATCTTCAATGTGCCGCCAAGAAGGTAACTCCCGGATACTATCCTTCCCTCCAAGTGGAATATATGATGGAGCAAGAACAATGCTGTATAGGCTCTACCCGTTCCCCTAAAAATCCCTCCCGTTGCAAAATAAGAATCCAATCCGAAAGGGATGGTGGCCTCATGAAAAGACGATTGATTTGTCTCGTTCTCCTGTTGACGCTCCTATTGAGCGTATTCACCGGCTGCAGCGAAAAAAACACAAAGAAAGATACTGCCGCCGCTGCTCCGCCTAAACCTGCCACAAGCCCTGCAAAGGTCTTTGCAGCCCCACTTTCCCTGGAGGTGACGGAGCTGTATCAAAGCCAGCCTCTGATGATGGAGCTGCTTGTAAACGAAAGCTGCATGATTTCCGAGGAAAATGATATTCTCGCCGTTTCAACGCCGCAAGGGCGCGCGGTGGTCGCCGTGAGTTTTATTCCCGGCATACAGAATCTTGGGGCAACAGCGGAGCTGATTCCCGCCCTGCTGCAAGAGACATACGGCGCGCAGACAAGCGCCGTTACAGACGCCAACCTGTTCGGCGCGCGGGCGAAGCGATGCACCTATCGCTATACGGCGAAGGAAGGAGCAGAGACACAGGGACTCTTTGCCGCAGCGGTGGTCAATCAATCGCTCTATCTGATGGATGTTTCCTTCAAGACCGGCTGCACAGACGAGGAAGCGGCGCTTATCATCAACGTGTTTTCCTCCATGAACGTGCTCCAGCCAAAGGCTGTGGATACCACCTCAAAGGCCGCAGTATATGAGAGCAGGTACCCTGAAGCAAAGCCCGCAAAGGCAGCGCAGAAGACGTATACCCCCGTGACCGAGTGGGATTACCTGCCCTATTATTATTATGCATGGAACAGTGATTTTGATTGGACCGTATATGACTCCCTTTTCTATGAACCGGACTGGGATTATTACGATGACGGCTCCTGGTGGTCCTGGGGATGGGATGAAACCAGCGACTGGGGCTTTTATGACGAGTATGCGGACTGGTACGAGCAGGACTACTATGATGCTTATTACGATTACCATTCCGATTATGACCCCTGGTCTGATCCCGGCGACAACAACGATGAGTGGTCCGACCCGGGTGATTATTACGAAGAAGACTGGTCCGATCCCGGCGATTATTACGAAGAAGACTGGTCCGATCCCGGCGACTACTACGAGGAGGACTGGTCCGATCCCGGCGATTATGGCGATTACTAAGGCGAACGCGTCTTTCGAATTTGATTAAGAATATAATTAGGTACCAAAAGCACTAAGACAAAAAAACAATCCACTGTATGCTTGCATACGGTGGATTGTTCAGGCTGCTGACAAAGTAGCGTCAGCAGCCTGAATTATATATCGGTAACTCTCACCCCTTCCAAACCTTCGATATTGCATGGCAGAAGCGTACTTGACCAGATAAAACAAAATGCCCAACCCAGTCCTCCAGCAATGCGGGTAAGCACAAGGGGTGTTCTCATAACGAATGTGCAGTACAACTGTTATACGTTCATCTTTATAGCTTGGATGTTCCCCACATGGCCGTTGGAAACCGTCTTTGCCATAACCGTTACAGAAAACCGGGAGCACTCCTCCGATTTCCGGTTCCCTTTTTTGCGCATTTGTGCTATGTTTCTAATACGAATCCAAATGCTGCCCTAAATTACTACCCCATTTTAATCCCCCTTTAATGCGGGACAAAGGACATCTTTATCATGCGGCCGTATGATAGGGATACCAAAATGAAACACAGTATGAAAAGGGGAGAGAATGAATATGGCAACGATGGAACATGTGGAAAAGCTCCGTGAAAAGGCAAACGTAAGCTATGCCGAGGCGAAGGCCGCCTTGGATGCCTGCGGCGACGACCTCTTGGAAGCGCTTCTCTATCTGGAGCGGCAAGGGAAGGTGACCCCGCCCGAACACGGCGGCTACTATTCCTCCAAGAGCGAGCAGAAAGAACAGCCGGGCGCTGCCTCCGAACCCGCCCATTCGAGCGAACCCAAGGGAGAGTCCTTCTCGGAGCTGATGGGCCGGTTCTTTCGCTGGATTCGCGGCCTCTTTATAAAGGGCTGTGAGAATATGTTCGATGTGCAGCGCGGCGACAGTCAACTCATCACCATGCCTGTTATCGTGCTGGTTCTTCTGCTGATCTTCTGCTTCTGGCTTGTCATTCCCCTGCTGATCATCGGCCTCTTCCTCGGGTGCCGCTACCGTTTCCGCGGCAAGGATGTGGAAAGGACGGCCGTCAACAAGGTCATGCAGTCTGCTGAAAACGCGGCGGAGACCCTTAAGACAGACATCAAAGAAGCCGCGGATAAGAGCAAGGAACGCGCAGAATAGCGCAGAAAAAATTACGGGAGGCCAAAGCCGGTGAAAGAACGCATCCTGATTGTGGAGGACGAGGAAAAGCTTGCGCGATTTGTGGAGCTGGAACTTTCCTACGAGGGTTATGAAATTCAAAAGGCTGCGG
>JAEYLA010000083.1 GCA_023461495.1 Bacillota bacterium
ACATAATACAGCGCGTCAAAAGCGGCGGCGGACGCGTCCTGTGCGTTTTCGTCGTCGGCGATCATCCCCCGGAAAAAGTCGGAGGATAAAACCTCTGTGGGCTTGAAGTGCTTTGCCGCGAATGTGGTTTTTCCGCTGGAAGTACCGCCTACAAGCGCCACAAGGCAAAAATCGGGTATCTCTATTCGCATCTCGTAAACACCCCCATCTGTGTCGGAGCGCCCGCAACCTCATCAGCTTCGCCGATTTCGGTATGGCTGACGGAATATCCAAAACGTTGGCACACGTCCTGCGCCCATGCCTGAAACTCTGCCCGCGTCCATTCAAACCGATGGTCATGATGGCGCAGGGTATCCGCGCTCAGGCGCTCATAATTCTTATTGTACTCTTCGTTGGGCGTTGTAACGATCACCGTGCGGGACGCGGCAAACTCAAAAACGACCCGCTCAAATGCCGGCAAACGGTCGACATCCATGTGTTCCATGACTTCTACCACGCAGACAGCGTCAAAGCCCGCAAGGCGTTTGTCGCGGTAGGTCAGCGACCCTTGCACAAGAGTGACCTTGTCGCGCTTATATTCCGCGGTCTCATCCAGGCGCAGCCGCTCTTTCGCGCGCTCCAGCACGTAGATGGAGACATCAAGGCCAAGAAGCTTTGTAATCTGGTTCTCGTTCATCAGCCTTAGAAGCAGGCGGCCTTCGCCGCAGCCCAGGTCCGCAACGCTTTTTGCGCCGCAGTCCCGCACGGCGCGGACAACCGCGTCCAGGCGCTGATCGTTGAGCGGCACATGTTTTTTTCCAATTTCCGGCACAGCGGCGCCGCTTTGTGCACTATTCGGCTCCATAGGAGCTTCTACCGCGCTTTCGATCTCTTCCGTATCGAGCAGCCGCTCGATGGCGCGGTTGGCAAGGGCCCTCTTCTTATGAAAATAACGCCGGGTAATCAGCAGCATTTCGGGGTGGGCGTTCAGCCAGCCTTCGCCATGGCGCAGGAGCTTTTCCACCTCGTCCATGCTCATCCAATAGTGCTTCTGTCTGTCGAATACAGGGATGAGCACATAAAGGTGGTTGAGCAGATCACACAGCCTTACATTGCCGCGGATTGTCAGGTTGACATAGTCGCTTTCTCCCCATTCGGGAAAGGTTGTATCCAGAGGAAAACGCGCAAAGGATACCGTATAGCCTAGAGGCTCGAATATGCGCTGCACAAGTGCCGCGTCACCCCGGCAGGGCAGCATGGTGATGCATGCCTCCAGATCAAGCGGGGAGGCGGCCAACTCCGGGCGCGTGTTGCAGCGGCCGCCCATGGCCGTGGAATACACCTTTGCCAGCGCCGTACTCATAAACGAGGAAGCCACATAGGGGCGGTCATTGATATAATCGAACAACCCGCCTTCCGTAGAACCGGTTTTGCCACGTGCAAGGTCGATAGGATTCAAATCAATCAGCAGCGCCGCCGTACATTCCGTTTCCTCCGCCACGGGATAGAACACATAGGCACGCCCAAAGCTTAGTTCAAATTCCTGTGCGCGCGAAGGATTTTTATGCAGCAGGTAACCAAGATCGGTGGCCTGCGGCCCTCGGTAAGTAATCGTTAAAAGCATAGGGAAGTCCTTTCTCGCTCACCGGCAAAGAACGCTGATTTTGGACAGCTAACTCCTATCAGTATAGCAGGTTTGAAAAGGCAAAGAAAAGCCCGGAGTCCGATTTGCTCGGCTCCGGGCCTATAGTTGCGCTTACTCCCACTCGATCGTTCCCGGGGGCTTACTCGTTATATCGTACACCACACGGTTCACATGGGGGACCTCCGCGATAATCCGCTCGGAAATCTTCCGGAGCACGGGGTAGGGGATTTCTGCAAATTCCACGGTCATGGCGTCGGTTGAGGTGACGGCGCGCACGCCGATGGCGTAATCGTAGGTGCGCTCGTCGCCCATCACGCCCACGCTGCGCATACCGGTAAACACGGTGAAATACTGCCAGATGGCCTGGTCAAGGCCCGCGTTCTTGATCTCCTCGCGGAAGATCCGGTCGCTGTGGCGCAGGATGCTGAGCTTGTCCTCGGTGATATCGCCAAGTATGCGGATGGCAAGGCCGGGGCCGGGGAAGGGCTGCCGCCAGACAAGATCGTGGGGGATGGAGAGGCTTTCGCCTAAAATACGGACTTCATCCTTAAATAGCATGCGCAGAGGCTCGCACAGGCCCTTGAAGCCGATATCCTTCGGGAGCCCGCCCACGTTGTGGTGGCTCTTGATGGTGGCGGCGCTTTCGGTGCCGCTTTCGATCACGTCCGGATAAATGGTACCCTGCAGCAGGTAGTCCGCACCCCCGAGCTTTTTCGCTTCCTCCTCGAACACGCGGATAAATTCCGTGCCGATGATCTTGCGCTTCTGTTCGGGCTCAGTAATGCCCGCAAGTTTAGTAAGGAACCGCTCCCGCGCATCGACAGCGATGACGTTTAAGCCCAGCTTGTCCCGATAAAAGCCGATGACTTCTTCCCGTTCGTTGTGGCGCAAAAGGCCGTGGTCTACAAAGATGCACGTGAGCCTGTCCCCAACCGCGCGGTGGACTAAAACGCTTGCAACGGAGCTGTCCACACCGCCGGAAAGCGCGCCAAGCACCTTGCCGTCGCCCACCTGTTTGCGGATATCTGCAATAAGAGAATCGGCGAGGTTTTCAGGCGAATAATCGCAGCTCAGCTTACAGATGTTTTTGAGAAAATTCCTTAGAATGCGCGCACCCTGCGGGGTGTGGTTGACCTCCGCGTGGAACTGGATGCCGTAGAACCTGCGGTTGTCGTCCGCAAAGGCGGCGACAGGGCAATTCTGTGTGCGCGCGATGGGGCGGAAGCCTTCAGGCGCTTTTGTTACCGCATCGTTGTGGTTCATCCACACGATGTTCTGGTCAATGCCTTCAAACAGAGGATGGGTTGAGAATTCAATTTCGGTACGGCCATATTCGCGCACGGCCGCGCGGTCGATCTCGCCGCCAAACACCTTTGCGATGTACTGCATGCCGTAGCAGATGCCCAATACCGGCACACCCAAGGAAAAGACTTCCTCTAGGCAGGCCTTTGCGCCGGGCGCGTACACGCTGTCCGGCCCTCCGGTCAAAATCACGCCGGACAACACGTTGCCTTTGATGCGCTCGACAGTCGCCTTGTGCGGCAAAAGCTCGGAGTATACGCCGGCCTCGCGCACGCGGCGCGCAATGAGCTGGTTGTACTGGCCGCCGAAATCCAGCACTACGATGCGTTCGTTCATGCTTGTTCCCTTTCGTCAGATGGTAATAGAACGGAATACCGTTTAATACTACCGCATATTGGGGCGTCAGGCAACAGAAAAGCATGTAAGGCGGGTTGAAATTTCGGCCATACCGGGAATATATTGTTTCACGTGAAACAATATATTCGTGTATTGATGCAATTGCGCATATTAAATTTGTTTTCAAACTCAATTCATGCAGGATGGGAATGCCACGAAACTCACTAACCGGAGAGAAAAGCTGCGTAGAAGGGGATTACACAAGCTTCAACTTCCGTTGCGGCTTTTTTCGGTATCGCGCGGTTGCTTTCAATACCGGTGCGCTTTCGGGCTGGCGGTTGTAAAGCATCCGGTTCCAGTGCATGGCCTGCCGGATGTATTGCAATTTGCAGCAGCAATGCAGTATGTCTCTAAGATATCCCGTATGCTCGGGCCGCTGCCGGTGGAGCTCCATAAGCGTTGCAAGCGCCTCACGGGAGCGTTCCATATACATAAAGGTAAGCGCCTGGCAATAGAGCGCGTCCAGATTGGAGGCATCCTGCGCGTACGCAATATTGAATTCTGAAAGGGCCTGCACGTACGCACCCTCCGTCAAATAACACACGCCAAGGTTTTGGTGGCATTCGGATTGTACAAACTGAATGCGGAGCGCGCGCTTATAATACTTTTTCGCGGATGCATAGTCTTTGACGCTGTCGTAATATACGCCGAGATAATACAGCGCGTCCACATGGAACGCGTTCATGCCCTCCGCGCGCCGGAAGAGGGAGAGTGCCTTTTCGTGTTGGCCAATCGCAAGATAGACGCGGCCCAAGTTAAAGATAGGGCGTATCCAGGTGGGATTTTGGGCGATCAGCGTTTC
>JAEYLA010000084.1 GCA_023461495.1 Bacillota bacterium
AACAATTCCAACGAGATACTGTTGAAAAAAGCCCGCTCTATTCGGAGCGGGCTTTGCATCAGATAAGCGGGTTATTTCGGGAATACGTCCGCACGGTAGATGGCGGTATCGTTCAATTCTTCCTCAATGCGCAGCAGTTGGTTGTACTTTGCCACGCGGTCGGTGCGCGAGGGCGCGCCGGTCTTGATCTGGCCTGCGTTGACGGCGACCACGATATCCGCAATGGTGACGTCTTCCGTCTCGCCGGAGCGATGGCTGACCACCGCCGTATAGCCTGCGCGGTTTGCCATGCTGATGGCGTCGAGCGTTTCAGACAGCGTGCCAATCTGGTTGACTTTGATGAGGATGCTGTTTCCTACGCCAAGTTCAATGCCCTTTTGCAGGCGCTCGGTGTTGGTGACAAACAGGTCGTCTCCCACAAGCTGTACGCGCTTTCCAATGCGCTCGGTCAACAGCTTCCAGCCTTCCCAGTCCTCTTCGGATACGCCGTCTTCCAGGGAGACGATTGGATATTTGTCGCACAGGTCCGCCCAGAAGGAAACCATTTCCGCCTTTGTCTTGCGGATGCCGGATTTCCAGAACAAGTAGGAGCCATCCTCCTGGTACATTTCCGTGGCGGCGGCATCGATGGCAATTTTGAAATCCTCGCCGGGCTGGTAGCCGGCATCCTTGATTGCCTCAAGGATGAGCTGGATGGCTTCCTCGTCCGTTTTTAGATTGGGAGCAAAGCCGCCTTCATCGCCGACTGCGGTGCCGTAGCCCTTGCTTGTGAGTACCTTCTTGAGGGTGTGGAACACCTCCGCGCTCATCTGCAGGCATTCCTGGAAGTTGCGCGCGCCCACGGGCATGATCATGAACTCCTGGATGTTGACGCTGTTGTCCGCGTGCTTGCCGCCGTTTAAAATGTTCATCATCGGTACGGGCAGCTGTCTTGCGTTGCAGCCGCCGATGTATTTGTAGAGCGGCAGGCCCGCCTGCTGCGCGGCAGCCTTTGCAACCGCGAGCGAAACGCCGAGCATAGCGTTTGCGCCAAGCTTACCCTTGTTGGGGGTGCCATCCATTTCGCGCATCAGATTGTCGATGCCGACCTGATCCCTGGCATCAAGCCCCGTAAGCTCCTTTGCAATCGCCTTGTTGATGTTCGATACGGCTTTGGTAACGCCCTTGCCGAGATAGCGCTTTTTGTCGCCGTCCCGGAGTTCCACCGCTTCAAACGATCCTGTGGATGCGCCCGAGGGGACAGCCGCCCGCCCGATGGCGCCGCCGGAAAGCCGCACCTCCGCTTCTATGGTGGGATTGCCTCTGGAATCGAGGATCTCCCGGCCTTTTACTTCAACGATTTTGAACATATCATGACTCCTTTCCTTGGTGGACGGGCTGCTCCGCCCGCATGGTTGTACATTGTTGGCGCGGCATTTGTGCCGCTATGCTTAATATACACGGTTTTCCAAAACTTTAGCAACACAATGCACATTGTTTGCATAAAAAGGCACGCGGAATGGATTCCGCGTGCACAAGTGGAAGCATCTTCAGCATTGCAACAGATTGAGCGGGGTAACTTCGCGCTCTTCCCGGGTGCTGTTTTCAATGCTCACGCAGAGGCTGTCTACGCAGCGCTGCGAAAGATTGCCAAGAATCGCAAGCGCGCATTCCTCTGCGTCAAATGCGGAGAGGTTTGCGAATTGCTTGAAAAACGGATATATCTGCTTGTACTGCGCAAGGTAGCAGCTTGAGATATCCCGCCCCGCCTGGGTCAGCTTTACCGTCTGGCGCGGCTGCTTCTCTATCAGTCCCATATCCGCAAGGGTCTTGAGCATGCGGCATACGGAAGGCCGCGCCACACCAAGCTCAATGGCAATGTCCACCGAGCGCGCCTCGCCCTTAAGCTCCACAAGCTTTGAGATAATCAGCAGATATTTAATTTTTGCATTGGAAAGCTCCATTTGCCTACACATCCTGTCCTATCTGTCAAGTAAGGCAAGGGCCGGCCTGGGGTTTTGGGTTCCAGGCCGGCCGAGTCGCCGGTTAATGGCAGTGATCGCAGCCGGAAGAGCAGCCGGGGCAACCGCCGCAGCCGCCGCTTTCCTTGGCACGTTTGCGCTTTTTTACCATGTTGAAAACCACAAACGCAACGAGTGCGGCAAGACCCAGGCTGATGAGTATGGTTGCCAGCATAAAAATCCCTCCTTCAGGATGCACGGTGCACAATTGACGATACGGGTTCTTGTTATAAGGGCTTGGTATTACATTATGCGGCCCTTCCCGCTTTTGATTCGTAAACTTTGGGGCGCTTGTCGGCAGGATTGCGGCGGAACAGCAAGTAGAAGAACACCGCCGTAACCAAGAGGCCCGCAAAGCTTCCCAGCGTGAATACGCCTGTCGTAATCAGAGAACCGATCTGGAAGATGGCAAGCGCTACGATGTAGGCAAATATCGTCTGGTAGCCGATTGCGAACCACGTCAGCTTGCCGCTCCCCATTTCGCGCTTGATGGCGCCCATCGCGGCAAAGCAGGGTGCGCACAGCAGGTTGAATACCAGCAGGGAATAGGCGGCAAGCGGTGTAAAGGCGGCCTGCAGCCTTGCCCAATACTCTACGCCATCCTCGGCTACTTCGGCAAAACCGTAGAGGATACCGAACGTGCCGACGAGGTTCTCCTTGGCGACAAGGCCGGTGAGGGTAGCGACGCTTGCTTCCCAGGTGCCAAAACCGAGCGGTGCGAAAATAGGAGCAATCGCGCGGCCGAGGGTGGAGAGCATGGAATCCGCCGTATCCACCATTTGGATGGACCAGTCAAAGGCGCTCAGGAACCAGACAATGATCGCGGAGATAAAGATGATGGTACCGGCTTTTTCCACAAACGATTTTGCACGGTCCCACATGTGGATGAGCACGCCCTTGACGCCCGGCACGTGGTAGGTGGGAAGCTCCATGACGAACGGGGCGGGGTCGCCTGCGAATGCCTTAAACTTCTTGAGGATAATCCCGGAGCTGATGATGGCCGCGATGCCAAGGAAGTACGCGGAGGTAGCAACCCAGCCCGCATTGTCAAACAGCGCGCCAGCAATCAGCGCAATGATGGGCAGCTTTGCGCCGCAGGGGATGAAGGTGGTGGTGATGATGGTCATCCTGCGGTCGCTTTCGTTTTCAATCGTACGAGAGGCCATGATGCCCGGCACCCCGCAACCCGTACCGATCAGGATGGGGATGAAGGATTTGCCGGAAAGGCCGAATTTACGGAAGATACGGTCCATGATGAACGCAATGCGCGCCATGTAGCCGCAGTCTTCCAGAATTGCCAGGAAGAAGAACAGCACGAGCATCTGCGGCAGGAAGCCTAAAACTGCGCCTACGCCGCCGATGATGCCGTCAAGGATCAAGGAGTGCAGCCAGGCGGCAGTACCCCAGGAAGCGAGCAGACCGTCAACCGCGGGGGGGATAATTTCGCCGAACAGGCTGTCGTTCACCCAGCCCGTCGCCCAATCGCCAACGGTGGACACGGAGATATAATACACAATCCCCATAACGAGAATGAAGATGGGCAGCGCGAGTATCCGGTTGGTCACAATGCGGTCAATCTTATCCGAAACCGTCATGTTGCCGGCGGGGCGGTGCTTCTTCACGCAGGCGTCCATCAGCTTGCTGATGTAAGAATAGCGCTCGTTGGTGATGATGCTTTCGCTGTCGTCATCAAGTTCCGCTTCACAGTCGGTAATAATTTTTTCGAGCTTTGCTTCGATATCGCCCGTCAGCTTGAGCTGCGTGCGAACTTTTTCATCGCGCTCAAACAGCTTGATGGAGAACCAGCGCAAAAGCTTTCCATCCACAAGGGCGCGGATGAGGTCTTCAATATGCGCGATAGCGTGCTCCACCGTACCGCCAAACGTGTGCAACGGTTCGGCGTTCTGCTGCTTCTGGGCCAGCGCCACGGCGCGTTCGGCCACTTCCTTTGTACCGAGGCCCTTGAGCGCGGAGGTTTCCACAATTTCACACCCGAGCGCTTCGCTCAGCTTCTTCATATCGATGATGTCGCCGTTCTTGCGTACAACGTCAATCATGTTGAGCGCGATGACAACGGGGAGGCCAAGCTCCACGAGCTGCGTGGTCAGGTATAGGTTACGCTCGATATTGGAACTGTCTACAATATTAATGATTGCATCCGGTTTTTCATTGATCAGGTAATTACGGGAGACCACTTCCTCGAGTGTATAGGGAGAAAGGGAATAGATGCCGGGCAGATCCTGAATGATAATGTCCTTGTGCCCTCTGAGCTTCCCCTCTTTTTTCTCAACCGTGACGCCCGGCCAGTTGCCCACATACTGCGAGCTGCCTGTCAGATCGTTGAACATGGTCGTCTTGCCGGAATTCGGGTTTCCTGCAAGTGCGATTTTAATAGACATTTTGCACCCCTCCTAAAACAAATGGTGGTTAGATATTTCTAACCCTCAACCCTAAAATATGCAGCCCCGAGGAGGCTGCCTTAACCGACCTCAATCATTTCCGCGTCCGCCTTGCGGATGGAAAGTTCATAATTTCTTACATTGACCTCGATCGGATCGCCGAGCGGTGCAACCTTACGCACAAAAATGTCCACTCCCTTGGTAATACCCATATCCATGATCCTGCGCTTTACGGGACCCTCCCCGTGCAGCTTGACAACCGTTACGGTTTCGCCCAGCTTTACGTTGCGAAGCGTTTTCATGCCGCCTTTTCCTCCTACACCATAATTCTATTCGTCATGCTCTGGCTTAGAGCAATGCGTGTATCCTTGATGTTGAGTATCATATTTCCGCCCGCAATCTTGGAGACGACCGTCACACAGCCGCCGACAACAAATCCAAGATTTGCAAGGTGCTGCCTTACCTCGTCATTGCCAGTGACCTTTTTAATGTAATTTTTTTCCCCTGCCTGCGCCATGGAAAGCGGCATCATGATCACTCCTCCCTGAATGTTGCGTGGTACGCCGCGCCGTGTGTGCGAGCATACCGGAAAACGTATTGTAGTTAGAAGATCCTAACCGTTAGGGCTGGAAAATGGTTAGCTCATACTAACCTCTACCAAGAGAAGTTTAGCATTCCAATGCATGGTTGTCAATTCTACATAAAAAAAACTGTCACACAAATGTTAGCTCACGCTAACTTTAAGACATGCTATAGTAATTGCTTATGGCGAATAGAGACATGTTCCGCCAGACCGGGGGTAAAATGCGCGCGAGTCTTGTCAAAAGCGGGTCAAACGCGTATCATAACTTTATATGGAACGCGACGGCTGTACGGTACAGGTGGAAGCCGCCATTGCGGCCAACAGCATAGCAAAGGAAGACGGCCTGCTTGCCGCTGTATCGGGCGGGGCGGATTCGGTTGCGCTTTTCCATATGCTCGTCGGGCTTCGCGCATCCGGCAGGATTGAAAAACTTTTTGCCGCGCATGTCGATCACGGCATCCGGGAAACCTCCACAGAGGACGCCGCGTTCGTAAGAACGCTGTGTGCGGCGTGGGATGTCCCGCTGTTTGAGACGCGGGTGGATGTGCCCGCACTGTGCTACAGTACCGGGCAGACCATGGAAGAAGCGGCAAGAACCGCGCGGTATGCCTTCCTGCGGGAAACGAAAGAAGCTTGCAGCGCCAAGTGGATTGTGACGGCGCACCATATGGACGATCAGGCGGAAACGGTGCTGCTGCACCTGCTGCGCGGCGCGGGACTTTCGGGGCTTTGCGGCATGCGGGTGGTGTCTGGGGATATCTTTCGGCCGCTGCTTGATGTTTCCCGTGAAGCATTGCTTTCCTATATAAAAGAGAACGACCTTCTATACCGGACAGATGAAAGCAACCTGGAGCCGGGCTGCCTGCGGAACCGGGTCCGGCTGGAATTGCTCCCGTTTTTGCAACAAGAGTTCAATCCGTCCATTGCCGAAGGGCTGTCCCGTATGGCCGGGCTGCTTTTACAGGATGAAGAGTATCTTACCCTGGAAGCGGGGAAACGTCTTGATGAGGCTGTGCTTATGCAGGGCGGCTATAAAAGGGAAACACTTGCTGCGCTGCCAGCACCGATTAAGACGAGGGCAATCCGCCTCGCGCTGGAACGGGAGCGCGCGCTTTACAACATGAGTCACAGCCGGATATTGCGCGTTTGCGGTCTTTTGACGGCGCGTACCGGCGCGCGCGTGGCGCTTCCAAACGGCATGGAAGCGCGGGCAAGTTATGAAGCGCTCCTAATTGAACATCCGCGCTGTGATGAAGCGGAAGCGTTTGAAACGCGCTTTATCTGGCCGGGAGAAACAAAGACGCCTCTCGGCAGCTACTGTGCGGAATTCGTGGACGCAATGCAGCTGGAAGAAGGCTTTATCGCTTACATGGATGCGGACAAGCTGCCTTTAGACGCGATGGTGAGAAGACGAATGTCTGGTGACAGATTTCATCCCCTGGGGGCGCCGGGCGGGCGCAAACTCAAAGAGTACCTGATTGATAAAAAAGTTCTTCCGGCCATGCGGGAGCTGCCGCTCATTGCGTTTGGGCGGGATGTGCTGTTTTTTCCGGGTGGGACCATCGCGCATGCCGTGCGCGTAGGAGCGGATACGCGGCGTATTATAAGGGTCGTATTCTCTCGGGAACAGCGGTAAACGCGATTTTTAGGGTTCATCTGCAAACGGCAAGGAATTGCAGTTTGTATCTGATATAAGAAATGTTACATAATAGGAGGGTGCGGTTTTATGTGTGCACAATTTCGTGAGGACATGGCGGAGATTTTACTCGATTATGATGTGATCCAGGAACGCGTGAAGGAGTTGGCGGCGCAGATTTCCAAGGACTATGAAGGAAAAGAGGTTGTTCTTTTGTGCATCCTCAAGGGGGCCATCATGTTCTTTTCCGATCTTGCGCGGAATCTTACGGTACAGTGCCAGATGGATTTCATGTCCATTTCCAGCTATGGGGACGGCGAGAAGACGTCCGGCATCGTGCGCATTGCAAAGGATACGGATATGAGCATTACCGGCAAACATGTCCTGATCGTTGAGGATATTATGGACAGCGGCCTCACGCTTAACTATCTGACCAACCTCCTTGAGTCCCGTAATCCTGCAAGCATGCGCATCGTTTGCCTGCTTGATAAGCCCGAGCGCAGGGAATGCGAAATTACGCCGGATTATTGGGGCTTTATCATTCCCAACAAATTTGTTGTGGGCTTTGGGCTTGATTACATTGGCCGCTACAGGCACTTGCCCTATGTCGGCGTATTGAAACCCGAGGTTTACACAAAGTAAATACGAATTCTCCGTCCGCATAATTCACAGCGGCGCCGCATTTTCGACGGCTTTTCCAAATTGCCGTGATTGAACAGCGGCGGCCGGTGTGATAAACTATTCAAATGGCAACGGGCTTCCAGCCGTTGTTGTAATGTATTTTTATGGGGCGGCCGCAGGGCGGACGGACCCAGGAGGATAGGGTAAGTGAGAAGAAATTTTCGTACGCCGCTGATATATGTCATCATACTCATTGGGATTATTTTGATGGCAACCAACCTCGACCCCGTAGGGGCATCGTCTAAGGTACTCGAATACAGCGAGTTCATGCAGGCTGTCCGGGAAGGAAAGGTGGCAGCGGTACAGGCGACCAACCGTGAGTTTGTCGGCATCTATGTTGGCAGCAGCTATAAAAAGGAACAGCTTCCTTCCCGCTCGGATTTTAGCGTGGTCGTGCCCTCTGTGGATGTATTCACGCGGGAAATAGCCATTATTACCTCACAGCTTAAGCCGGAGCTTACGCCTGAAGAAGTGACGGTGCTGGATTATCCGTTTGACTATAATCCGAAAGTTCCTCCCGATCCTTCCTTCTGGGAGATGATCCTGCCCTACATCATTCTGTTTGGGGCGCTCGGCATCTTCTATTATTTCATGATGCAGCAGCAGGGCGGCGGCAACAAAGTGATGAGCTTTGGTAAGTCCCGCGCGCGCGTGCAGACGGACGGGCAGAATAAGATCACGTTTGACGACGTGGCGGGAGCCGATGAAGAGAAAGAGGAGCTCAAGGAAGTCGTTGAGTTCATGCGAGATCCCAAGCGCTTCAATGAAATTGGCGCGCGCATCCCCAAGGGCGTGCTGCTTGTAGGCCCTCCGGGTACGGGTAAGACGTTGCTTGCAAAGGCCGTTGCGGGAGAAGCAAAGGCGCCGTTCTTCTCGATTTCCGGTTCGGATTTTGTGGAGATGTTTGTAGGCGTTGGCGCATCGCGTGTACGCGACTTATTTAATACCGCAAAGAAGAGCACGCCTGCCGTCGTATTTATTGATGAAATCGACGCCGTAGGCCGCCAGCGCGGCGCAGGCATGGGCGGCGGTCATGATGAGCGCGAGCAGACGCTCAACCAGCTGCTTGTGGAAATGGACGGCTTTGCCGTGAACGAGGGCATTATTGTATTGGCCGCGACCAACCGCCCGGATATTCTCGACCCCGCATTGCTGCGCCCCGGCCGGTTTGACAGGCAGATTACCGTCAATTATCCGGATGTGAAGGGCCGCGAGGCGATTTTGCGCGTACATGCGCGCAACAAGCCGCTTGCGCCGGAAGTGGAACTTTCCGTATTGGCGAAGCGCACCCCCGGCTTTACGGGCGCGGATCTGGAGAATGTATTGAACGAAGCGGCTATTTTAACGGCGCGCGTCAATAAAAAGACCATCACCATGGTGGAACTTGAGGAAGCCATCACCCGCGTGGTCGTTGGCCCCGAAAAGAAGAGCCGCGTGATCACGGACGAAGACAAGCGCATTACCGCTATCCACGAGACGGGGCATGCGATTGTCGCGCTGAAGCTTCCGCATTGCGATCCCGTGCATGAGGTTTCCATCATCCCGCGCGGTATGGCGGCAGGCTATACTATGACCCTCCCCAAGGAAGATAAGTCCCACGTGACCAAGAGTAAGCTGGAGGATGAAATCGCCATGCTGCTGGGCGGCCGCGTTGCGGAAACCGTGCGCCTTGGCGATATCAGCACCGGCGCATACAATGACCTGCAGCGCGCAACGGAAATGGCCCGCAAAATGGTCGTGGAATATGGTATGACGGACGCGATCGGCCCTGTGTTCTTAGGCGGCCAGGCGGAAGTGTTTATCGCCAAGGACTGGGGACACCAGAGAAACTTCTCGGAAGAGATTGCAAGCCGTATTGATGCGGAAATACGCCGTATTATAGAGGAACAGTTCGGGCGCGCGCGCGTCTGCATTGAGGAAGATATGGCGGCGCTTGACCGGGTGGCGGATGCGCTGATCGAAAAAGAGCGCATCGACGGGGAAGTGTTTGAAAGGATCTATAAAGGCGAGGAAGCGAGCAAGGACGAAAAAGCGGACGATGCCGCCGCGGAGGAGCCGAAAACCGATATTGTGGATGATGTGCCGTAACGCACATTCCTGAAGGCATACGCCTACAGGAAAACGTGATGGATGCGGCACCGTAACAGAAAAAAGCCGGGCCGCCTCTGCACAACTGTGCGATGGGCGGCCCTTTTTGGGGAGAATAGAGAGATGCAGCTTCAAAATGGAATGGCAGGTAAAGCGGAGCTTACGGTGGCCCATGCGGATACCGCGCTGGCTTTAGGGAGCGGGCTGCTGCCCGTATTGTCAACGCCGCGCCTCGTAGCGCTGATGGAGCAGGCGGCCTGCACGGCGGTGGAAAGTGCTATGGAGCCCGGCAAAACAACCGTGGGAACCCGGATCGATATCCGGCACAATGCGGCAACGCCGCTCAATATGCGCGTATGGGCCGAGGCGGAGCTTGTGGCGGTGGAGGGGCGCGCCATGACCTTCCGGATCGAAGCGTTTGATGAGGCGGGCAGCATTGCCATTGCCGATCACCAGCGGTTTGTTGTGGATGCAGAGCGGTTTATGCAGAAGACCGAGGCGAAGCATACATGAGCTTCCGTATGGATCTTCACAGCCACAGCACGTTTTCAGACGGCACCTCCACGCCGACAGAAATCGTACGGATGGCGGTAAGAGCAAGCATTGGTACTTTAGCGCTGACGGATCATGATACGTTTTCCGGCGTGCCGGAGGCGGTAACAGCCGGCGCGCAGCAGGGAATTCTTGTGCTGCCGGGCATTGAAATGGACAATGAGAGCCCGTTTGAGCTTCATATTTTGGGTCTAGATATCGATATAGAGAATGAACGCCTGCGTGAAGCCATGACGGAGAGCAGGCGCAAAAGGCAGCAGCGCAACAGCAAAATTTTAAATAAGCTCAAAGAAATCGGGTGCGATGTGCAGGACAGGGTCAAGGAAGTGACAAGCGGAGGCACGGAAACGCGCATGCACATTGCCGTGGCGCTGCGGGACATGGGGTATGCAGAGAGCATTACGGATGCGTTTCGAAAGTTTTTAAACGTGGGCGCACCGGCACACTTTCAGGAGCAGCGTTTTACGCCAAAGGAAGTGATCACGCTTTTGCGCGGTGCTAACGGCATTCCCGTACTGGCGCATCCCTGCCATATTCATCAGAACCCGCACAAGCTTGTTGCCGAGCTTGTGGAGCTTGGGTTAATGGGAATTGAGGCGTACTATCCGGCCTCCACCATGGGGCAGACAAACACGTTTGTCAGCCTTGCGGAGCAATATGGGCTGATGGTGACCTGCGGAAGCGACTACCACGGCAAAAACCGGGAGGGTACGCCGCTTGGCTGTTCCTGGCGGGATGTTCCCTGCCTTGAACGCACGGCAGCGTTTTTTCGGGAAAGGCATAGTGAACAGGTACACTATTAGAGGAACTTATTTTTCACGTTCCGCAGCGGTTGCCCATCAGCGGTAATCCTGCTATAATACCCAAGGGCATGGCGGAATATGGCGCAATTGGGCGTTTTCCGTTCATGGGGTGTTTGGTACAGGGAAGAACAATTTTGGTCCAGTAAAGAAAAGGGAGATTAGCCAAAATGTATTCAAGCGGGGGATCTATCAAGATATTCGCAGGGCGCAGCGGCATTCCGTTTGCAAAGAAGATGTGTGCATATCTTGGTACACAGTTGGGCGATTCGGAAACGATCATATTTTCTGAGGGCAATACGTTTGTGCGCATCAATGAATCCATACGTGATAAAGATGTGTACATTGTACAGCCCATAGGAAGAAATCCCAACGATGAGTTTGTTGAACTGCTGTTCTGGATTGATGCGTTCAGGCGTGCCAGCGCCGACTCCGTCACGGCAATCATTCCTTATTTCAGCTATGCCAAAGGCGATAAGAAGGACGAGCCCCGCGTTTCCATCCGTGCGCGCGTATGTGCGGAGAGCATTGAGCTTGCGGGCGCGGATCGTGTCATAACGATGGATCTTCACAGCCCGCAGGTACAGGGCTTCTTCAAAAAACCGGTCGATCATCTGTACGCGCAGCCCCTGCTCTGCGAATATGTCAGGCGTCTTGGACTGGTGGATGACGATCTTGTCGTCGTCTCCCCGGACGCGGGCTTCGCAAAGCGCGCGCGCCAGTTTGCAAGCGAACTGGGCCGCCCGGTCGCCATCGGCGATAAAATGCGCTCCGGCCATGATGAAAACGCCAAGGTGCTTGAGATCATCGGTGAGGTCAAGGGCAAGAACTGCCTGATCGTGGACGATTTCTCGATTTCCGGCGGCACGCTTATCGATATCGCGCTTGGCCTGAAGGACAAGGGCGCAAACCGTATCTTTGCTGCGCTCTCCCACAATGTATTGAATGCCAAAGGCATTGCGAAAATCGAGAACAGTCCCATTGAGGTGCTGATTTCCACCGATACGGTGGATTGTCCGGAAGCGGCGAACTCCTCTAAGATCAAGCTCATTTCCGCGGCGCCCATGTTTGCGCAGTCCGTCAAGGTTATTCATGACCGTGCGCCCATGAGCAGCCTCTTTAAGCGTGAGTTTACGCAGCGCATGCTTGATATGAGCTTTTCCGAACAGACCACGTTGTTGAGATAACATACATCCGGGTAAAAGTTGCTTTTATAGGGTTGCCGCGCTTTTTTCAGTACGGCAGCCCTGTTTTTTATCTTGCTGTTTTATCGCCTGTCCGCCGGGTATATTAACAATACCGGTGGACGGTAACCCTTACGAAAGGGGTGATACCCTTGTATGAACCAACAGCGGAGCATCAAGTGGCATTCGCCACGGATGAAGGAAGGTGATACCCTTGCAGGAACGAGAGTTGGAATTTGCAGTTCAGGGACGCGCTGCGGTAGATGGGGCGGGTGTACGGCTTACCCGGGTGCTCGCGCATAACGAGGTGGAGGCGTTCGATCCTTTTCTGATGCTGGACTCCTTTGACTCAACGGATCCGGAGGATTATGTGAAAGGATTTCCCACACATCCGCACAGAGGGATCGAAACGATCACTTACCTGATTGAAGGTGAAATGGAACATCAGGACAGTCTTGGCAACAAGGGTGTTATTTCCTCTGGCGCAAGCCAGTGGATGACAGCCGGAAGCGGCATTTTGCACCAGGAGATGCCAAGACCCGGTCCCCGGATGTATGGTTTCCAGCTTTGGCTGAACATGCGGAGCACGGAGAAAATGGCAGAGCCGAAGTATTTCGATATTACGCCGGATATGATCCCCGCAGTCCGGCAGGAAGGGTCCACCGTGCGTATTGTGGCGGGTGAATATAAAGGCGTCAAAGGCGTTACCCCGCACCATCTGCAAGCGGCGCTTCTCGATGTGGCGCTCGCACCAAACGAGACATTGACCTTGCCTGCAAAGGCAGGCGAGACCGCATTCCTTTTTCTGTTGGAAGGGGGCTTGCGCATAAAAGACAAGACGGTCTTCACAAAGACCGCAGCATTGCTTGGCGAAGGAGATTGCGTCACGGTAAGAGCACTTGATACAGGCGTGCGATTTGCGCTCTTTAGCGCACCGCCGCTACGGGAACCCATCGCTTGGGGCGGGCCGATCGTGATGAATACGCAGCAGGAATTGCGTCAGGCATTTTCGGAACTTCAAAATGGGACGTTTATCAAACACCAGGCGGTACTTTAGACGATTCCTCCATAAATAAATCCCCAATTCCCCTGCAGCACCTGCGGGGGAATTTTTAACTTGTTTACAAACCGGGAAAGCCCCGTTCTTGCACGCGTATAAACGGGTATGGTACAATAAGTCAGGAAAAGAACTTGAAGGCTGTCCGCAGCAAACGCGCGCGTGGCGGCCTTTTTAGCCCAAGTGCAGGATTCTATAGAAACCAAGACGTAAGGGGGAAGCATCCATGCGCGCTGTGGATTTGATCATGAAGAAGCGGGAAGGGCATGCGCTTAATCGCGAAGAGATCAATTTTCTCATCCAGGGCTTTGTCAAGGGCGAGGTGCCGGATTATCAGATGTCCGCATTTTTGATGGCAGTATGCTATGCAGGCATGGATGGCCGTGAAACAGCGGATTTGACCATGTCCATGATGCATTCCGGCGATGTTGTCACACTTTCCGATATCCCGGGCGTCAAGGTGGATAAGCACTCTACCGGCGGCGTTGGCGATACGACGACGCTTGTGGTAGTACCTCTTGTTGCCGCATGCGGCGGAAAGGTCGCCAAAATGTCCGGCAGGGGTTTAGGACATACGGGCGGCACACTCGATAAGTTGGAGAGCATTCCGGGCCTTGTGATTGAGCAGCCCATGGACCGCTTCCAAGCGCAGGTGAAGGAACTGGGGCTTTCCGTCATCGGGCAGACGGGCAACCTCGTGCCCGCGGATAAGCTTTTGTATGCGCTGCGCGATGTGACGGGTACGGTAAAGAGCATTCCGCTCATCGCGTCGAGCGTCATGAGCAAGAAGCTGGCTGCGGGCGCGGACGCGATTGTGCTCGACGTCAAGGTCGGCACCGGCGCGTTTGTGGAAACGTTGGAGGATGCAAAGGCGCTTGCCGCCACCATGGTGGAGATCGGCAAGCACTTAGGACGGCGTGTCGTCGCCGTGATTACGGATATGAACCAGCCGCTGGGCCTTGCCGTAGGCAATGCGCTTGAAGTGCGCGAGGCGGTGGAGCTCCTGAGCGGAAAGCTGCCCGAGGGCGACCCGCTCTATGAAGTGTGCATGCTGCTTGCCTCCCATATGCTGCGGCTTTCGGGCCTGGCGGACGGGGAGCGGGAGGCGCGCGAACAGCTCAAGGCCGTGCTGGCTTCGGGTGCGGCGCTTGAAAAATTAAGGGAAATGGTGCGCGCTCAGGGCGGCGACGCTTCCTATATCGATCTTCATACCATTGACAGGCTATGCAAGGTGAAGCGGCATGTGCCGGTGTATCTGGAAGCCGCGGGCGCGATAAAGCAGATGGATGCCGCGAAGATCGGCCTTGCGGCGCAGCTTTTAGGCGCGGGCCGCGCGCGTAAGGAAGACGCGATCGACCACGCGGTGGGACTTGTGATGCACAAGCGTCTTGGAGACGCGGTGAATCCGGAGGAGCCCGTGTGTACGCTCTATGTCAATGACGAAAGCCGTGTGGACGAAGTGATCTCCATCCTGCGCGAAGCGGTCGTGATCGGCGCGCCCAGGTCGCAGATGGTTTACGCCGTGGTGGAGTAAGAACCCTATACAAAGGAAACAATTGAGTGGGCCGGTGTTCCGGCACGCAACGGGGGAGAGGCATGGAACAGCAAAAAGAGAAACTGCTCATCGCAATCGACGGAAACAGCTTGATGCAGCGCGCGTATTACGCGCTTCCTGCCATGACGAGCAGGGAGGGTACGCCCACCGGCGCGGTGCACGGCTTTTTGAGCATGCTCTTAAAGCTGATGGAAAAGAAGCCGGATTATCTCGTTGTGGCGTTTGACCTGCACGGCCCCACGTTCCGGCATACGGAATATGAGGCGTACAAGGCGGGCAGGCGGGAAACGCCGGAGGATTTGAGGCCGCAGTTTCCGCTGCTGCAGGATTTGTTAATGCAAATGGGCATCACCGTCTGTACCTGTGAAACGTATGAGGCGGATGATATTTTGGGCACCTTTTCGCGCATGGCGGAAAAAGCGGGTGTAGACTCCCTGCTGGTAACAGGGGACAGGGACGCGCTGCAGCTGATTACCGACCGAACGCATGTGCTGTTGACGAAAAAAGGCATCACCGATACCGAGGAGATGGACAAGCAGGCGCTTCTAACGGCCTATGGGCTCACGCCCGACCGCATGCGGGATTTAAAAGGCCT
>JAEYLA010000085.1 GCA_023461495.1 Bacillota bacterium
TAGAAGAAATAGCGGACATCGTACTTTTTGAAGATTTCGAGGATGCGCTTATAATCCGTATCGTCCACTTCGCTATCCTTGAGCTTGTAGCGGCAGGAGCCAAGCGCGGAGGAAGGGGTGTGCAGCAGCAGCTCAAGCTCTTTTGCATCTTCCTGACCCATGTCATAGAGCACATCGTCCAGCACCCCGCGGATGCCGTGCGCCGCCCCATAAACTTTCGTGATGGCTTCGCTGTCGAGCGCCGCGCGGATAACACCATACGCGCTCGCGTTGATGACAGACGTTGGGCCGCCGGACTGGCCGATAATACAGGCTCCCTTTAAGACTTCACTCATGTATACGTACCTCCAGAACACATATAATAATAAACTTCTGTTCCCTTTATAGGAGTGCGGAGTAATGAGGCGGAATTTGTCAAACGCCGCCATCTTTTCGACTATACAGCATTTTCCCCGGTTTCGCAATTCCTTTACAATAGAATCTGCGCTTATGGGAACGTTGGTTTTGGAAAAAGCAACGATAATTTTGAAGTTTTGACCAATATTCGTCAAAAAACACTGGTACAGTATGAATTTGAAATGATAAAATGTAGGACGTAAAACCCGGCGCATTCAGAAAGGCAGGTTGCATGTTCGGTTATGTTACTCCCGATAAGGCGGAGCTCAAGGTGCGCGAGCTGACGCAGTACCAGGCCTGGTATTGTGGCTTATGCAAGACCCTTGAGCGGACCTACGGGCAAATGCCCCGCCTTGTGCTGGATTACGACTGTACCTTCTTGGCGCTGTTGCTTGCCGCGGTTTCCGGAGAAGCGCTTACCTGCGCTCCCGGCGGGTGCGGCTATAAACCGCTGAAAAAAAAGCGTCCCATTATGGATCCGTGTGAAGCGCTCTCTTACGCAGCGGATATCAATGTGTTATTGTATTACTATAAACTTGAGGACGACTACCGGGATGAAAAGAGCGCGAAGGGGCTTTTGGGGCATACAGCGTTAAAGGCCAGCGCAAAACGCGCAAAGGAGCGCCAGCCGCAGGCGGCGCAGGTAATTATGGAGAGCCTGAAGCACCTTTCCCAATTTGAGCAGCGCAAGGAAGCGTCCATTGATGCGCCTGCGGACGCGTTTGGGCAATTGCTCAAAGAAATCGCTTCGGGATATCCTAAGCTTACTGCAACGCAAAAAACGGCGCTCGGCTGGCTTGGATACCATATGGGCCGGTGGATCTACCTCATGGATGCATGGGAGGACCGGATTAAGGATCAAAAGACGGGATCGTATAATCCGTTTTTGATCACAAACGCCACGCAGGAACGCACGTCGTTTTTGCTATACGCCTCCCTGCATGAGATGGAAAACGCTTGTGATCTTCTGGAATTTGCGTCCAATCGGGGCTTGATCGAAAATATTATTTATCAGGGTTGTCGTTTGCGCACCAGGCAGCTGCTGGAAGGAGTCAAAAGGGATGAATCCGTATAAGGTTTTGGGCGTGAGTGAAGATGCGACGCAGGAAGAAATCCGCGCCGCTTATCTCGCGCTGGTAAAGAAATACCACCCGGACAAATACACGGATAATCCGCTTAAGGAGCTTGCCAACGAAAAGCTCAAGGAAATCAACGAAGCATATGAGCTGCTCACAAAGAAGAGCTCCACAGCTTCTTCCTCCGCAAGACGGGACAACAGCTCCTACAGCGGCGCGTACAGCGGCACGGGTGGTTCCTATTCCGGCCCTTCTTCGGCGGAATTCGCACGCGCGCGTTCCTTTATCAATCAGAACAACCTGCAGGCCGCAAAGCAGGTGCTCGATTCCATTTCTGTGCGCAATGCGGAATGGTATTATCTTTATGGCATCGTATATCTCAGGCAGGGCTGGTATGACAAAGCCCGGGAATATCTTTCCCTGGCCTATGAGCAGGAACCGGGTAATGCGGAATACCGCAATGCCTATGCCGCCGTCAACAATGCGGGCAATCCGTTTGGACGCGGCGCCACAAGCGGTTCCGGCCCCTATGCGGGCGGATGCTCTACCTGCGATATCTGCTCTACGCTCATTTGTCTGGATTGCTGCTGCAATGGGCACCTGTGCTAAAGGGTTTACAACATGAGAAGGTTATCGTTTTCCAAACAAATGACTTTGGGCGCAATGGTTACCGCGCTGGCCGTGCTGTGCCTGTACGCTACAGCCGTATTGCCTGCCGGCTCTGTTCCGCTATACTTTCTTTCCTCGTTTGTGATATATGTGCTCGTGTGTGAGGGCGCGTATACGGCGGCCTTGGTGTCTTTTCTAGCAAGCGCCGTACTCGCCTTTTTTATGTTGCCAAATAAAGTGCCGGTATTTGCCTATATCGTGCTGTTCGGTCATTTTGGAATATTCCGTACGGCCATGCAGAACCGATTCCGGGGAAAACTGATGCCTGCCTTTTTAAAGCTGCTGTATTGCGACGCGTTTGCAGGCGTTGGTATTTATTTGGCGCTGTATGTGTTTAATATTAATCTTTCCGCGATACCGGTGATGCAACTGCCGGTATGGGCGCTTGCGGTGTTGTCCCAGCTGGCATTTTTATTTTATGATGTGCTGTATTCGCTTAGCGCCATGGTTTATGAAACGCGCTTCCGCCGTATCATCGTTCCAAGAAGATAGCCGACATATTCGGTTTTAGCCGTTCTTTTCAATGCATTCTCCGTAAACGGAGGATGCATTTTTTAAGTTTTCCTATAGGCGTTCTATCTGCTGTTAAAACCGCACAGAGTGGGAATGATAGTGTGTAGTACGTGTTTGCCCAACGGCAGACCGTTAAGTTGTGTGGGGGAGGCAAATCAAATTGCGTAAAAATAAAGAACCGAAGCAAAGGAAACAGAAGAAAACGCCGGAACAGCGGGAAAACCGCAGGCGGGTCGTCCGGCGCGTATTTTTAGGGTTTACGCTCCTTTGTCTTTCCTTTGTGCTTTTTGGCGCGGTCTATGTGCTGCGACTGGACGCGTGGGAGAAGTTTGATGCAAGCCGAATCTTAGACGCACAGCAGTCCTTACTAGTTTATGATAAGAGCGGCAATGAGGTAAGCTGCCTTTCCGCGCAGGAAACGCGCATCGTTATCCCATTGAG
>JAEYLA010000086.1 GCA_023461495.1 Bacillota bacterium
GGGAATTATGAAAGACAACCTGACCATCATGAAGGAATGTGAAGCGCTTCTTGAGGGCCATTTCCTGCTTTCCTCGGGCCTGCACAGCGGAAGGTACTGCCAGTGCGCAAAGCTGCTGCGCTTTCCCGCGCAGGCGGCTGCGGTGCTGCAAACCGTTGCGGAACAGGTGAAAGGCCTCCCCATCACAAAAGTCTGCGGGCCAGCAATGGGCGGCGTGATCGTTTCCTATGAGCTTGCACGCCAATTGGGCGCAGAGAGCATCTTCACCGAGCGCAAGGACGGCGAAATGCAGCTGCGGCGCGGCTTTTCCGTTGGCCCGGGCGATAATATCCTCATTGCGGAGGACGTCATCACCACCGGAAAATCCACCATGGAAACCGTAAAAGCGCTCGAGGACATGGGCGCAACCGTGATCGGTGCGGCCTGCATTGTGGACAGGCGCGCAGAGGATTGCGCGTTTAAGCTGCCTGTATACGCCGCGCTCTCACTTGATATCAAGACCTACGAAGCGGACGCGTGCCCCATCTGCAAAGAGGGCAAGCTGCCGCTTGAAAAGCCCGGCAGCCGCGAAACACTCACAAAAGCGGCTGCGCCGCTTTTGTGAGGATTGTAGGAAGGTACCTGCTCGCATCTCGCGGACTGTCCCCCTGCACTGTTTGATAAACTGAAGGCCGCATTTTTCAATGCGGCCTTTCTCCATAATGCTTGCACGTTATTAGTGGTCCATAATATAAAGCTGCTGGAGCAGTTCTTTAAAATCAATCCCCTTTTCTGCGCCGATGCAGAACGATGACCCGCTCACCAGCGCAACGCCCGACGCGCTGCCGTCCTGCAAGTCCACAGAGCAGTGCATGGTGTATTTCCCAAGAATTTTAGTTGTAAAATAGGTATCATCCTCCATCGTATAGGCTTCCCCGCCCATAGCTTCGAAATTGTGGAACGCGTAGATACGATGCCCGTCCTTTGCATATTCGACGGTCAGCATTTTTGTGAAAGGACTGGAATAAAACACAATGGATACCGGCTTTGCATACGCCTCATCCAATATGATAGGCCAATATCCGTTCTCCCTGCTGAATTCCTCAAATGCAGCGTAAGACGTTTCCTTTGGCGAAAATTCCCCGTCTTCCTCCGTTTCCAAAGGCTCGGGCGGCGGGATCACAAAGGCGGCCGTATCCAATGCGGAGGCATATGCGAGCTGATCCAGATATGGATCGAACTGCTCTGCATACGGTACATACAGGAAAAATGAGCAGTCGTTTGCAAGCCTCGCCAGCCCATACGTGCCGGTACTGTCATCCTCCACCCGGCAGAACATGGTCTTATCGCCCAATATGGTGCGCTCATAGCTGTCTGCAAAGATGGTATCTTCTATTGTTTCGGAATAAAGCTGCGAGGTGCTGATATACGCCCCGCTCGAAAGCTCATAGGCAACCATCAGCGTGTAGCCCCGCTCAGGATCGAGTTCATCTGAAATTGAGACAATTTTTTTATATCTGCCGGTTAGCAGCACGGGGTCTCTGCCCGTTTTTTTGATATACTCGTCGATGCTGTCATAGGAATACATCTCAAACCCGTCCACGCCGGATACGCGCATGCCCGTGCTCTTTAATCCGTTCTGCGGCTGCGCATCCCCGGCATCTTCAATGATGACATGCCCTTCCACCTTGCGGGCCATCCGTTCGTCATGCGCGGTCGCAAGCGATTTTGCCTGCGGATAAAACGCGATATAGCAGCCAAGCAGCATCACGCATGCGGCGGCGGCGCTCCACTGCAGCGCGCGCGTTCCCATGCGGCGATGGGGTATTCTGTACGCCGCTTCATTTTGCGCGGCAAGCACACGGCACATGACCGATTCTTTGATCCGGTCCTGCTTTTGGCGCACCTGCTCCTCGGCGCAGCCTTGTGTTTTAAGCTTCTCAGGGGAAAGCCACAGCGCAGGATCACCAAACAGGCTCTGCTCCAGCTCCTGCAGAACCTCCGGGCGTTTTAACAGTTTTTCAAGCTCGCGCTGCGTCATGGCCTACGTATTTCACCCCTTTATAAATAAGATGAAAAGCTTACAAAATAGTTGCATTTTTCCTTACAAACGCGGAGATTCTTTTTCCAGTATACGCCTGAGCTTCTTGCAGACCCGGCTTAGCCGGGATTTCACCTTGGGGAGCGTAAAGCCGGTCGCTTCCGCGATCATATGAAGCTTCATATCCTCATGGAACCTCAGATATATGATCAACCGGTCCACCTCGTCCAAATCACGGAGCGCTAAAATAAGCCGCGCCGATTCTTCCGAGCGGAGTATGGATTGCTCCACGCTCTCCTTGGAAGCGACAGGCAGCAGCGAAATCAGACCGGGTTCGGTTAATAGCTCTTTGGAGCGGCGGTTCTTTCGAAGATAGGTATAGCTTTCGTTTTTTGCGATGCGCAAAATCCACGGCTTGAGCATGGATTTGTCTTTGAGCTGATCGTAATGGCGGATGGCAAGCACAATGGTATCCTGCAGGATATCCAGCGCATCCTCCCGGTTACGCACCAGCGATAGAATCAATCCGTAGACCAAGCCCTGCATTGGTTCAAACGCTTCATAAAACTGTTC
>JAEYLA010000087.1 GCA_023461495.1 Bacillota bacterium
CGGTTTTCTCCCGGGTACGGCGACCTGAGCTTAAGTTGCCAGCCGGATTTCCTGCGCGTGCTCGACGCGCCAAAGAAGATCGGCCTTTCCTGCACGGAAACGAACATGCTCACCCCCACAAAATCCATCACGGCGGTCATGGGCATCCGGCCCGGGAAGCGCCAAAGGACGACGCACGATTGTTCCAACTGCGATCTTACGCAATGCGCATACAAAAAGGAGTAGCCAACATGGGAATACGGGACCTCTTGGGAAAAGAACTGCTGTTTTTTGACGGCGCAATGGGCACCATGCTGCAATCAGCGGGCTTGGAGCCGGGCGAAATACCGGATCTATGGAGCATTACGCATCCCGATGCGGTGCGCGATATCCACGCGCAGTATCTTGCCGCAGGGTGCAATATCATACTGACGAACACCTTCGGCAACAACGCCAAGAAGCTCGCGGGCACAGGCTTTACGCCGGAGGACGTCGCGTATGCGGCGGTGGCGCGCGCAAAAGAGGCGGTGGCGGCGGATGCAGGCAGCCAGAAACAATACGTGGCGCTTGACGTCGGCCCGACGGGGAAGCTTCTCAAGCCGCTTGGCGACCTTTCTTTTGAGGACGCCGTTTCCCTGTTTGCGCAATCCATCCGGGCGGGGGCGGAGGCCGGGGCCGACCTTGTGCTCATTGAAACCATGTCCGACACCTATGAGCTTAAGGCTGCGGTGCTCGCCGCAAAGGAGAGCTGCAATCTTCCCGTGCTTGCGACGGTCGCGCTCGACCTAAACGGCAAGCTGCTGACCGGCGGGGATATCCACAGCGTCGTGGCGCTGCTTGAGGGGCTTCGCGTGGACGCGCTCGGCTTAAACTGCGGGCTTGGGCCGGTGCAGATGCTGCCGATCTTAAAGGAGCTTTCCGAGATCAGCTCCCTTCCCCTCATCCTCAACCCCAACGCCGGGCTACCTCGGGAGGAAAACGGCGTTACCGTATTTGACGTTGGCCCCGAAGAATTTGCGGAGCTGATGGCGGCGGCTGCAAGCGGCGGCGCACACCTGTTGGGCGGCTGCTGCGGCACGACGCCCGCGCACATGAAAGCGCTCGTTGCCCGCTGCCGGCACATTATTCCGCTGCCCGTTATAAAAAAGGCGCATACGGTCGTCTCCAGTTACTCCCGCGCTGTTTATTTTACAGAGCGCACGGTGCTCATCGGCGAGCGCATCAACCCCACCGGAAAAGCACGCCTCAAGCAGGCGCTGCGCGAGGAGGATATGGACTATATCCTGCGCGAGGGGCTGAGTCAGCAGGATGCGGGTGCCGACATCCTTGACGTGAACGCGGGCCTTCCCGATATTGACGAACCGGCGATGCTTGCAAAAATGGCCACGGAACTGCAGAGCATTACGAACCTGCCCTTACAGCTTGACACCGCCGACCCGAAGGCCCTGCCGCTTGCGATGCGCATCTATAACGGCAAGCCCATGGTCAATTCCGTCAACGGCAAGGAAGAAAGCATGCGCGCCGTGTTCCCTCTCGTTGCAGAATACGGCGGGCTTGTGGTGGCGCTTACACTCGATGAAGCGGGTATCCCCGAAACGGCGCAGGGCCGCGTGGACATCGCGCAGCGCATCATCGAGACCGCCGCAACCTACGGCATCGACAAAAAGGACATTATCGTCGATACGCTGACAATGACAGTCAGCGCGGGCGGGGACAACGCGAAAATCACGTTGGAAACGCTTTCCCGCGTCAAGCGCGAGCTTGGAGTCAAAACCTCGCTTGGGGTATCGAACGTGTCCTTCGGCCTCCCCCGGCGCGATCTGCTAAACGCCAACTTCTTCACGCTCGCCATGGGTGTGGGGCTTGACGCCGCCATCCTCAACCCGTTGCTTCCCTCCATGATGGACGCCTACCGCAGCGTGCAGGCACTGTTCGGCAACGATAAACAATGCGAGGCGTTTATTGCGCAGTATGCGGGGCAAACGTCCCCGCCGCCCTCTTCGCCCGTTTCTCCCCCGCCTTCCGGCAATGCGCCGCCGCCTGCCCCGCAGGGGGATATGACGCTGGAGCAGGCCGTCAAGCAGGGCCTAAAGCAGCAGGCGGGCCTGCTTGCCCAGGCGGCGGTACAAACAAGCGCGCCGCTTGCGGTGATCGACGCCAGCCTTGTTCCGGCACTCAACTATGTGGGCCTTGCATTTGAAAAGGGGACGATGTTCCTTCCGCAGCTGTTGATGAGCGCGGAGGCCGCAAAAGCCGCCTTTGAGGTGCTGCGCGCGCATATGGGCGCGGACGCGGGCAAAAGTTTAGGATGCGTGGTGCTTGCTACCGTACACGGGGACGTGCACGACATCGGCAAGAACATCGTCAAGGCGCTGCTTGAAAACTACCGTTTTCAGGTGGTGGACCTTGGAAAGGACGTGCCGCCCGAGACCGTTGTGAAGGCTGCCCTTTCGCACCATACCCGCCTCATCGGGCTTTCTGCGCTGATGACCACCACGGTCGCCAGCATGGCAAACACCATCGCCATGCTTAAAGAAGCTGCACCTCATTGCCGCATCATGGTGGGCGGCGCCGTGCTCACGGCGGATTACGCAAAAAAGATCGGCGCGGATTTTTACGGGCGGGACGCCATGGCTTCCGTCCGGTACGCGCAGGAGATTTATGCTGCCGGCAGCTGACCATACTAAGCGTTGAAAATTAAAAACACAGGAGCATGCATGAACGAGATTGTGAAAAACCTGCACAGCCGAAAATCCGTCCGCGTGTTTGAGGACCGGGAAGTCCCCTCCTCCATCAAGCGGGAAATCCTGCTTTCCGCCCTGGCTGCGCCAAGCGCCGGCAACCAGCAGCTATATACCATCCTTGACATTACGGACCAGTCCATCAAGGACCGCCTTGCCGCTACCTGCGACAACCAGCCGTTTATTGCAAAAGCGCCGATGGTGCTGATATTCCTTGCGGACTGCCAGAAGTGGTATGATGCATACGAGGCGTTTTCCTGCAACCCGCGCCTGCCCGGTGTGGGGGATTTGCTGCTTGCCGTATCCGATTGCAATATTGCCGCACAAAACGCCGTGACCGCGGCAGAAAGCTTTGGGCTTGGCTCCTGCTACATCGGCGACATCATGGAATGCTGCGAGGAACACCGGGAGCTGCTCTCCCTGCCCCCCTATGTCTTCCCCGCCGCGATGCTGGTATTCGGTTACCCCACCGCGCAGCAGAAGGCGCGCAAAAAGCCCGAACGCTGTGAGTTAGCGGATATCGTCCATGAAAACAAATATCGCCGTATAGACCCTGCCGCATTCCCGGAGATGCTCAAAAAGCACGCGGGAAATCAGGATTTTAGGGAATGGATCAACGCCTTCTGCACCCGCAAATACAATTCCGGTTTTGCAAAAGAGATGACGCGCTCCGTAGCGGAATATTTGAAGCAATTTTCACGGTAGTAGCAAAAGAGGCCTGGGCATCGCACTTTTCCTTGTGCGGTGCCCTGTTTTCATTCTGTGAATGTATAAAATACACAAACAATAAATAATTATTCAAATTATTGTTGACATTGCGCATTTTGAATGTATAATTATGAATAATATTCGATAAAGGAGAATGCGCATGCAGCGGGTGTTTATCGATGGGGGGGAAGGGACGACAGGGCTTAGGATTTACGAGCGTTTAAGCGCGCTTTCCGGCATCGAGATATTTACCCTGGACGAGGCGAGGCGCAAGGACCCGAAGGCGCGCCAAGCGCTTCTCCACGAGGCAGATCTTGCATTTTTATGCCTGC
>JAEYLA010000088.1 GCA_023461495.1 Bacillota bacterium
GTCCGATCGGGAACTCCAGCGCGATGTCCTGATGTTTTTTCGTGGCGCTGTTCACCGCGGAAAGCGTAAGTTTAAACGCATACCCCTCGCTCCCCGGTTCCCGGTAGAGGACAACCGCATCCTTTATACCGTCCCCATCCAAATCCGTGTACTGAATGTCCACAAGCCGGCTTTTATTGAGTTTCAGGATGGAAAGCACCGCTTTTTCATCCAGCTGGGTCGGCTTTGGCGTTGCAGCCGGCGTTGGCTTCACGGTGGGCGATGCTTTGGGCGTTGCCGTTACTTTCGGCGTAACGGAGGCTTTGGGCGTTGGGAACGGCGTCACTGTTGGCCCCAATACCGACGTGATCGTTGGGGAAGGCGCCGCAGTCAAAGCTGGACTTGCGGAAGGGGACGCCGTGGGGGTGACGCCGGGTGTTTGCGGCAAGCCTGTGGGCGTCGGCGTCAGAACGCCCGGCGCAGGGTTCGGTACTCTGGAGCAGGCGGAACATAGCATACCGCCCAGACATGCCGCCGCGGCCAACATTGCAGCCTGTCTTTTATATCGGCTTTTCATGAATTTCATGATAAACTGCCCTCAACTCTTTCGTTTCTCATAGTATGCCATGCAATGTACCCGATTATTGCACCTCTGGAACGGCTGGGCCGCCGCTTTATAAAGTCCGTATGCCGCGTGCTAATTTCTTTGGGCATATACTGTTTGTTGTTTCAGAACTGTTTTAAAATGGAAGCGTCCATGGCGCAATCCATTGTGCATATCGCATTGGTTGTAAAGGACTACGAGGAGACGCATCGCGTTCTATACAGAGAAACTCCATTTCATCTTGGCGGAGGATACCTATCAGCCGGAGCAGGACAAGCGCTGGATTGTCGTTGCCCCGCCGGGCTCCTCCGGCACCACCATTTTATTGGCGCGCGCCTCCAAGCCGGAACAGGAGCCGTTTATCGGCAACAGACAGGCGGACGGGTGTTTTTATGGCGGGATTATCACGATATGACCGCAAACGGCATCAATTTTGTGCGCGAACCCAAGGAGCAATTTGAAAACCGGCGCTATTTTCAGGAGGGCTTCGCGAGCAGCAGCTTCGTGGTCCATATAGCGCTGGATGGAGCGCAAATTGCCGCGACCAGCGGCTTATCGCTCTACGAAATCACGCCCTCTTTGAGCTGCCCAAACGGTAAGGTCGGTTATATCAGCAGCATCTATACGCTGCCCCAATACCGCGGGCAGGGCATTGCCCGAGCACTGATGGAACAGCTGATGGCAGAGGCGAAAGCGCGCAAATGCACAAAAATTGTACTCAACGCCACCGATATGGGTCGGCCTCTCTATGAAGCGATGGGATTTGCGGATACGAAAAACAATATGGCGTACTATGTAAAGAAGTAGGCCCGCTGCAGCAAGCAAAAAGCCCGCGCAAGCGGGCTTTTGATATGCCTGACCCAAACGCTTATCCAAGCGCAACGTCCAATATCATCATAATCAAAAATCCCGCCATCACGCCCATGGTCCCTATATTGGAGTGCTCCCCCAGGTGGGCTTCCGGAATAAGCTCCTCCACCACCACATACATCATGGCGCCCGCCGCAAAGGAGAGCATCCACGGCATATAGGGCGCGATCAGCCCGGAAAGCAGCACCGTAATGAGGCCGAAGATCGGCTCCACAATGCCGGACATGCTGCCAAGGAAAAAGGCTTTTCTTACGCTTACGCCTTCCTGCCGGAGCGGGAGCGAGATGGCCGCCCCCTCCGGGAAGTTTTGTATGCCGATGCCGATGGCAAGCGCCATTGCGGAAGCGTAGAGCGCCGTATCCCCACCGTGCTGTGCAGCAAGCGCAAACGAAAGGCCGACCGCCATTCCTTCAGGAATATTATGGAGCGTTACCGCCAAAACCAACAACGACGTGCGTTTCATGGAGGAAGAGAGCCCCTCCTTTTCACCCGCGCCCGGATGCAAATGCGGAATCAGGCGGTCTAACAGATACAAAAACGCAATTCCAATGATAAAGCCGCCCGCTGCGGGAATCCAGCCGATCTGCCCGCTCGCTTCCGCTTCCTCAATGGCGGGGATCAGCAGGCTCCATACCGAGGCCGCGATCATCACGCCCGCCGCAAACCCGAGGAATACGCGCTGCACGCCTTCCTTCATTGTTTTACGGAATAAAAACACCATGGCGGCGCCCAGCGTCGTCATCAAAAATGTGAACCCGGTTCCTCCCGCGGCCCAAAGCAAAGCGTTCTGCATGTGATACCCCCGATCCATTTTCCTGAATATATTGTTGTTAGCATACGCCAAACGGGATGGATTTTCCACCAAAACCTTTCCGGCGCATTACCCCTCTATATGTAAGCCGCATGCGGCGCATGTTAACAGGAACCCGTGAATTTTATATGTAGCCCCTTCCCGCACCGCCTGCGCCTGTATTTTATACCCGGTGCTTACAAAAGAAAGGCCCGGATGATAAAATGGGTGTATTCTTATATCAAGCAATCATTGCGGAGGGTTATATGATTTACAGAAACGCCGTGCTTACGGATATCCCTGCCATTCTGGAACTGCAACAGAAGTACCATGTTGCCAGCATCAGCGATCTGGACAAGCCAGATGGGTTTGTGACCACACTGTTTACCGAAAGCCAGTTTGAAGAATTGATTACCGGTGAGAGCGGCATCGCGCTTGCCTGCGATGAAGGCCGCATTGTCGCATACGTCATGGCGGCCTCCTGGGCCTATTGGTCAAAATGGCCGCTTTTTGCCCACATGATTGCCGATCTTCCGAATATGGAATATATGGGGCGGACGCTTTCGGTGGAAAACTCCTATCAGTACGGGCCGATCTGTATTGACAAAGCATACCGGGGCACCGAGGTGCTCAAAAAGATATTTGATTTCTCCAGGGCCCAGATGCACAAGCGGTATCCGATTTTAATTACGTTTATCAATCATATCAACCCCCGCTCGTATGAAGCACACACACGGAAGCTTGGGCTGGATGTAATCAAAAGCTTCACATTCAACCAAAACAACTACTATGCACTGGGGTACGATACCGCAAAGGAAGTCCACTAGCCCAAAAACTGCCGGAGGTCTGCTATGAACAAGCGGCTGTTATTGACGATCCTCGCGGGCGGGCTTGCTGCCTGCGGGCTTGCCGTGCTTCTCCTTTACCATGGCATCTTACAGTTTCAATATCCCTCCAGGGTGATCTATCCCGTACGCGGGGTGGATGTTTCCGCCTATCAGGGAGAGATCGACTGGACGGTGCTTTCAAACGAAGGCATCCGCTTCGCGTTTATCAAGGCGACTGAGGGCAGCTCATTTATAGACAAGCGCTTCTCCTATAACTGGGAGCAGGCGCACACGACCAACCTGCGGGCGGGGGCCTATCACTTCTTCAGCTTTGACAGCACGGGGGAAGCACAGGCGCAACACTACATCAACACCGTCCCCAAGATGGAGGGTATGCTGCCGCCCGTTGTGGATTTGGAGCTCTACGGAAGGTACCGCAGCGCGCCGCCCGCAAAAGAGGAGACGCTCGAACGTTTGGATGCCCTTCTTGTGACGCTGCACAAGCATTACGGCTTCCGCCCCATTATATACGCGACGCACGAAACATACGACCTGTACCTAAAGGACGCCGCCGATCCTTACGATATCTGGATCCGCAACGTGATCTTCTACCCCTATCTCTCCGATAGGCGGGATTGGACGTTCTGGCAATATTCCAACCGCGGGAAGCTGGATGGCTACAAGGGCGTGGAAACGTTTATTGATCTAAATGTGTTCTATGGGACGGCGGAAGAATTCGCGGCATACGGCAGATAAAAAATCATGCTCCTCAGGCAGAGCCTGAGGAGCATGATCACTTTAAATCAGCTTAAATCAGCTTGCCTTATGCCCTGTGATTCTGCGGCATATAGGGCGGGCAGCGCTTTTCCACAAGCGCGGTGTTCAGCCGCGCAAAGCGCAGGATGCCGTTTTCATACTCAAAGGGCGCGACGCCTTCACCGATTAAGGGCTTTGCATAGCGGATAAAATCGTCCGTCACATCAAGCCCGTTTGGCGCAATCCAGCTTTTCGGCAGGAAGCGTTCGGAATTCGCCACCTTGGAAAGCGCGACCTTATCATAATACACGCCGTATGCTTCCGTCTTTTTGCGTAAGGTGGTTGCCATATAGCCGCTCTGCCCCTCAAGAATCAGCGCTACGGCGTGCGCACCGACCGCATAGGCCTCCTGCGCATCCACCGCGGAACGGTGCAGCGAGCAGGAGCGCTGGAGGATGCCCG
>JAEYLA010000089.1 GCA_023461495.1 Bacillota bacterium
AGTGCGATTGCATACTACTGTATTCTTCTGCTGCGGATGGAAGGCAGCACCAGCATGGCAATTGCAAGGCAAACCGCCAGCACGCCGCAGACAAAGAAGCAGTTGTTCACGCCCATAAGTTCGGAGATGGTGCCGCCCAGCAGCAGCCCAAGGGGGGCCGCAAACAGGCTTGTACTGTATAGGAGGGAAAGCACCCGGCCCAGGTACTCGCCGGGTACGCAGCTTTGGAAGATTGCGGTCCGTAAGCCGTAGAAAAACGGCAGCGTCATGCCCATCATGCCGGACAGCGCGATAAACGCTTTCAAGCCGCCAGGCGGCAGCAGGCCCGTTGACATGACCCCCAGTCCATAGATGCCGATGGAGGCGGTGACGGCGCCGATCCTGTTGAGCTTATTTCCCGCTATCCCAAGGAGCAGCGCGCCAAGCAAGGTGCCGCTGGAAAACACGATTTCCACAATGCCGGACTCCGCCACACCTCCGCCGAAATAGGTCATGGTAATCAAGGGGTACAGGGAGCCGACGGGGAAGTAAATGAACGCGTACAGGGTGCTGACTACCATGATCGCCACAAGGCCTTTTTCCTTGCGCAGCACGGCAAAGCCGTCCTTTGTATCCTGCAGGATATGCACCTTCCCCGCCTCTCCCCGGTGGATGCGGTGGGGGATTGGGAGGATGGAAACGATAGAGACGGCGGCCAGCGCACCAATCACATCCAGGAATACAATGGCGCTTAAATCCCATACGCGAAAGAGCATGGCAGCAAGGGCGGGGCTTAGGATAAGGGATACGGACTCAAAGCCCTGGGTAACCCCTGCGCAGCGGGTCAGCTGGTCTTTAGGCACAATGGAGGGAACTACCGCGTTTAAGGCCGGGCTATGGAACGCCGCGCCCATAGACCGGACGCACAGGATAACGAATATGAACCAAAGGGGGATTTCTGTAAACAGGGCGACGAGCGCAAGGGCAAGCGCCGCCAAAGCAATGGTAAGGTCCGAAAAGATCAGGATCTTCTTGCGGTCAAACCGGTCAATAAACGCCCCGGTAAACAGGCCCAGCAGGGCCCTGGGCAGATAGCCTGCCAAGGTGGCGAGCGTGATGATGGCAGCCGAGCCCGTTTTCCGGGTCAGGTACCATACGATCGATATTTGCAGGATAGAGCTGGTGAGCATGGATACCGCCTGCCCAATCCCGAGGAATACGAATTTCGTTTTCCAGTTACCCATGCATCCTCCGCAGAGTATTTAGGCTGTTTCTCAAGCCTTCTAAAGACAAAGGCCAAAATAGATCCCCGCGCAAATGTCACACCCGCTCGTGCTGCCGATCTGCAGGACCCGGTCGATTGCCGTATGCAGCGCCGCTGTATTGTCCTCATACATCAGGGCGTTGATGCATGCCGCGATATATTCCCGCATCTGGCCCCTTGTGCTATGCAACAAGGCCGCGTAGCTGATATCGTTTGTGCGCAAACGGTTTTGCAGCACTGCCGATGAAAAGATATCGGAATATGCGGCGAAGGGAGCGCCGGGCGCATGGCCGCAGCAAATCATCCCAAGAAGAAAGTCGTCTCCCGATGGGGTCAGGCCCGGCCCCAGGCCGATCAACCCTAATATTGCCTGATGAATGCTGCTGATATTCTTTCCAGCAAGCGCTTCAAGCAGCTTGTTTGTACGCTCAGATAAGGTCCGTTCAAAAATGCCGCCGGCGTTGCCGTAAGAAAAAAGCCCCGCCATGCCGCAGCCGCCGCCCGGCAGGGTGCGGAGTCTTTCCCGCAAGACCTGCAGATTGTGATCGGTAAGCCTCCTGTCCGGCGGGAACGCAAGAAGTTTTGGCTGCCATAGCGCGGGATGCTTCAGCGCGACAAAAAGGCTTTCCCCCAGGCGGATGCCCTCGTTCCCGGCAGTTACACGGATGCCGGTTTTGATCAGCGTGCGAAAATCCGAGGAACCGTCCAAATGTACGCGAATGGTAAAGGGTGCGTTGTCGAGCGCATCGCCTGCGATGGTGAAAAGAAAATCGCCTGAAGGGATGTGAACATTCAAAACCCGGCGAAAAACGCTGTGCACAGCGCATTCAAACGAGTTTTGCTGCAGCAATTCAAATAAATCCTGATGGCAGCTGAGCGCTTGGTATACCATATGCTCCCCTTTGGCGTGCATCGTGTTTCATGCCCGAATGCGGGCGTATCATAATACCCTGCCGGAAGAAAGTATAGCATACTACCGTGCAAAACTCCACTTTGGGGACACGGCCTGCCTGGAAGGTGGGTGATGCGGGGCGATGGGAGAGGAGCAATATCTTATGGGAAGTTTCTATTGCCCGGCGCATGGCGATGCGTGAGTTTGTGCGCGCTTACGAGCCGGACGGCATGCGTCCCAAAGAATTCATCACCTATGGCACCAGCCAGAAGACGCTTTCCCGGTTCGTGGAGGCAGACTGGCTCCCGATACAGGAGTATTGACTCACAAGTTATTGACTGAATATGCGCAAAGGCCCGGAATTCTCCGGGCTTTGCGTTCTGATGCGCTTTTGGTCGCGCAGTATCCTGCAAAGCTTCTATAACAAAATAGGACTGTTATTGGTGGATGACTGCACTCTCCGTATTTTGAGCGCGTTTGCTTGCCGTACCCCAAACCAGAATAAATAGTCCGGCGACCATGAAGGCGATCAAAATTCCAAACGCCCAATACAACCCCGCATTGTCGGCGCAGGCGCCCATCATGACGGGCAGCAACGCGCCGCCAAGTCCGCCCGCCGCCATCAAAAGGCTCGAGACCAGGCCCGTCATTTCCGGGAAGCTTTTTGTCCCCATCGCCATGATCATGGGCCAGATCGGGCCGAACGCAAATCCAATCAGCGCGATGCCGAGCAAGGTAACGGGCGCATTGGGCAGGACCAGCATCAGGATACCCGCAAGGGCGCTCAACCCGTACCCGGCCAGGATTGCTTTTCTTTCCTGAACCTTTATAAAGGAAAACAGCAGCCGTGAGCCCGACATCACAAGCCAGAACGTTGAGATCGCATAAGCGCCCAATTCCGGCCGCATGATTTCGACGGTAAAAAGGGAGTCCGCAAAATAGGCGATGCCTGTTTCCATGCCGACATACAGGAAAATACAAAGGAACAACGCGATAAAAAATTTCTGTTTTCCCAATTGCAGCAAAGACCCGGATACTTTTGCTTGTTCCGACGTCCTGACGGATACGCAATGTGTGAGCCCCATCAGCGGAAGCAGGGCGACGTATCCCAGCCCTGCCAGAAAGAACGCGCCGCGCCAGCTCATCGCAAACTGATCCATCAGGTATCTGGTCAATATCGGGCTGACGACCGCGCCCAGGCTGAAGGTGCATTGCGTCATGTTCATGTAGCGGTTGGCCTGCTCCGGG
>JAEYLA010000090.1 GCA_023461495.1 Bacillota bacterium
AATACCGCGTTTGCAATGGAAAGCGGATTGTACCCGTCCGCGCCCTCATTGCCGGTAAGGCTATACAGCATCCGTGATACGGAAGCGTTGAGTTCTTCTACACGCAGGTCTACATGAAGAGCTTTTAAGAGTTCTGGCAGCGCCGCTTCATCCGTAGCGTTTGCCAGCGCCGCAAGCGTCATCCAGACGGAAAACGGGGAAACCACCAGGTTTTCGCCTTTTTTATGGAGCTTGTCTGCAAGCGCAAACGTAAACGCGTTGATGCCTGTGCCAACCGTTTGGGGGGTCTCATAATCCGGCGCGAGCAGCGGCTTTGCCGCACCCAGCTGTGGCACGCTTAAGGGCTTTGCGTTGACCGGCTCCGCCACCTCCGTAGGTGCTGGTGTAGAAATGGGTTGCCGAGGCGCCGCACACCCAAATGCAAACAGAAACACAGCCGCAAGCGCAAACGACAAGTATTGTTTGAATTGTTTCATTGCGCATCCTCCTGTTCCTTGCTCCTGCTGCAGCTATTTAAAACCGCACTGTTTTTTCTTACACTGCTTATACGCAGACCATGGCGCCGCGGTTCCGAATCTGCCGCAAAGTTTACAATCTTTCGCGTATGGGCATACTATGCCCGAATGACAGCGGGATAACCCGCAGCGCGCCTTTACCCGGCGCGCCATTAATCAAAGGAGGAAAACCATGAAACGCTTTTTTTGCATAGGGCTTGTGTTGTTCCTGGTCCTTGCGGCGGGCTGTACGCCAACCCCTGCGCCCTCGAACACCGCAAGTCCTCTGCCCAGCATGGTCCCGGAGATTTCCCCTTCCGCACTGCCGGATGATGCAGGCGGCACCGGAACCGGAGGCAATGCGGGCGGCACCGACGGGTTGACCATCCCCAACTATGCGGAAGGCACCGTTGTGGAAGAAAGCGAAGTGCCCGACATCAAGGCGGCACTCCAGGAGAAGTACCCGGGTGCAACCATCAGCCGTATCACCCACGGCATGCAGGGCACCCAGCAGGCTTATGTGGTAGAGTATACCGCGCAGGACGGCACGACCGGCACCGCGTACGTTCTGCCCAACGGCACGTTTGCGCCGGATGCAGCCACCACACCAAATGCGGCGGCCTCCCCGGCCGTAACGGACAATGCGGCAGCTTCCCCGAATGCTACGACCAAACCGTAACAACCGATTGTCTCATTCCGGAAAAGCCTGGGCGAACTGCGCACAGGCTTTTTTGTCTATACATACAGCATTTATGGCACTTTTGTGAAGATTGCGGGAAGTATCTGCTCCGCGCGGGGGTACTTCCGGCAAGGAAATGCTTACCTACGAGAGACTTGCCGCCGCCACCGTGCCTGACCCTGCGGCAAATGAAAGCCTCTTTTGTGCTTGCAGTTGACGGTCCCCTGCGCCTGTTTGCATACGCCCCACCCAGAAGCCGGCGAATACAAAAAAAGATCCGCAGAACACTCTGCGGATCTTTTGGTGCAACACAACAGTTATTTGATTTCGACGGTTGCGCCAACTTCCTTGAACGCAGCGGCGATCTTCTCGCACTCTTCTTTGGAAGCGCCTTCCTTGAGGGGCTTGGGCGCGTTGTCTACGAGGTCTTTTGCTTCCTTGAGGCCAAGGCCGGTCAGCTCGCGCACAACCTTAATAACCTTGATCTTCTCGGGGCCGACTTCCTTGAGGATGGCGTCGAACTCGGTCTTCTCTTCCACTGCTTCGGCAGCGACGGCGGGGCCGGCAACGGCAACCGCGGTAGCGGCGGCGGACACGCCAAATTCTTCTTCAAGCGCCTTTACGAGCTCGGAAAGCTCCAATACGGACATCGCCTTGATGTCGGCAATCAACTGCTCCTTATTCATGGTAATTCTCCTTTTATGCTAATGTTTTTAAATTACGCGGCTGTTATTCCGCAGCGGGGGCTTCGGCGCCGCCCTGTTTCTTTGCGATCTGGTCGAGCACGATGGCGAGACCGGAAATGGGGGACATCATGCTGCCCAGCAGGCGGGCGATGAGCACCTCGCGGGAGGGCAGATCTGCGATCGCGTTGATCATCTCAGCGCTTTCAACCTTACCTTCCACAACGCCGCCCTTGATGGCGCACTTCTTGACCTTCTTGACGAAATCCTTGAGGATCTTGGCGGGAGCTACTGCATCCTCATACGCAATTGCGAACGCGCTGGGGCCTTTGAGCATCTCATTGATGGAAGCGTCGATGCCCGCAAGGTTTGCGGCGCGCTCAACGATGCCATTCTTGAGTACCAGATACTCAATGTTGGCCTTGCGCATTTCGTTACGCAGGTTGGTAACTTCCTCCACCGTCAGGCCGCGATAATCAAAAGCGATTACGGATTTGGCCTTTTGGAGCTTTTCCTGTATTTCGGCGACCTTGGCAGCCTTCAACTCGATAATTTGAACGTTTGCCATGGTTTCACCTCCTTCTTTTCCATACTGTATTGCTTTACCGGCTATATAAAACCGGACGACAACCATAAAAAACGCGCTCCCTATGCCAAATAGACAAGAGAGCGCGCCTTAAAAAAACGCTTTGTGCTCACCTCGGCAGGGAATTAAGCGGCATGCCGCACCTGCTGTCTATGGCGAAAAGGGATATGACCGGAACGGAGTATACCACAGCTCCGGCGTATTTGTCAATGCCCGGAATTTAGCTTAGCTAAAACGCAGGGGATTGAACTTGATGCCAGGGCCCATCGTGGAGGACAGCACCACGCTCTTGAGGTAGGTGCCCTTCGCGGCTGCGGGCTTGGCCTTGATGATGGCTTCCATCAGCGTGTTGACGTTTTCCTCAAGCTTTTCCGTGCCGAAGGAAATCTTGCCGACGGGGCAGTGCA
This sequence comes from Bacillota bacterium, assembly GCA_023461495.1. Classification (GTDB taxonomy): domain Bacteria; phylum Bacillota; class Clostridia; order Christensenellales; family CAG-138; genus JAEYLA01. Next base: position 2,850 of record JAEYLA010000090.1, read on the forward strand.
CGATGTTGGTCTTGTCAAGACGATACTCAACCTTACCGGCCTTGATGTCCTTGACGGCCTTGGCGACGTCCATGGTGACCGTACCGCTCTTGGGGTTCGGCATGAGGCCCTTGGGACCGAGCACGCGGCCGATGCGGCCGACGAGACCCATCATGTCAGGCGTCGCGACGCAAACGTCAAATCCAAACCAGTTTTCGGTCTGAATCTTCTTGACGAGGTCTTCATCGCCTACGAAATCAGCACCCGCTTCGAGCGCTTCACGCGCCTTATCAGCCTTGGCGAAGACGAGAACGCGAACGGTTTTGCCCGTGCCGTGCGGCAGAACAACCGCGCCGCGTACCTGCTGGTCCGCATGGCGGGAGTCAACGCCCAAACGGACGTGCACTTCCACGGACTCGTCGAACTTGGCCTTTGCGGTCTGCAGCAAAAGGTCAAGGCCTTCATGCGTGTCGTACTGGCGGGTAGAGTCGATCAGCTTTTTGCTTTCGATATATTTCTTACCGTGCTTCATAACTTCTCCTCCCCTCTTAGTCGCTCACCACGACGCCCATGCTGCGCGCCGTGCCTGCGACCATGCTCATGGCGGCCTCTACGCTTGCCGCGTTGAGGTCCGGCATTTTCAGCTCTGCGATTTCCCTGACCTGCGCCTTGGTGATGGTGGCGACCTTGGTCTTGTTGGGAACGCCCGAGCCGCTCTCAATGCCTACGGCCTTCTTAATGAGGACCGCGGCGGGAGGGGTCTTGGTGATGAAGGTGAAGGAACGGTCCGCATACACAGTGATGACGATGGGGATGATCAACCCCACCTGTTTTGCGGTGCGTTCATTGAACTCCTTGCAGAAGCCCATGATGTTGACACCGTGCTGACCCAGCGCGGGGCCGACCGGCGGTGCCGGCGTTGCTTTGCCGGCGGGAATCTGAAGCTTCACATAGCCTGTGATCTTCTTTGCCATTGCAGTTTCCTCCTACTGTAAATTGTAGTTTGTGGTAAACGGGGTGCCGCCCCCTCCCACTTTATATCAAAAAATCCAAAAGATTTTTTGAGACGAATGGGCTACAGCTTCTGGACTTGTACAAAGTCCAACTCCACGGGCGTTTCGCGGCCAAACATGGAGACCGTAAGCTTGATTTTCTGGCGTTCGGCGTCCAGCGCTTCGACACGGCCAATGAATTTTTCCAAAGGCCCGGAGACAACGCGCACGTTTTCGCCCACCTCGATATTGAGGACGATGGGGATACGCTCCACACCCATTGCCGTGACCTCTTCATCTGTCAGGGGAATGGGCTTGCTGCCCGGCCCGACGAAGCCAGTCACGCCGCGGGTATTGCGCACAACATACCAGGTCTTATCCGTCATAATCATCTTGACCATGACATAGCCGGGATACACCTTGCGCAGCATTGTCTTCTTTTTGCCGTTTTTGCCGACCTCAATGGTTTCTTCCGTCGGATACTTAACCTCCAGGATCTGCTCCTGCAGGCCCATGTTTTCCACGGATTTCTCCAAGTCTTCCTTTACCTTGTTTTCGTAGCCGGAATAGGTATGCACAACATACCACTTGGCCTCTTCACTCATAGCACTCCGGCCTCCTTTCAAAAAAGCATGCGCCGCTTATCCAAAAACAGCGCGGCAGAAGCAACACCAGCCGTTACGCGCCGATGAGCGCGATCAACCTGACGCCCTGCGAGAACAGAAGATCCAGCACGCCGATGAGCACAGCCATGGCAACGACAAACGCGACCACAGCGCCCGTACGGGAGAACAGTTCTTTCCACGTAGGCCAGCTGAGCTTCTTCACTTCACCCGCAACTTCTTTGAAATAGTGCAGCGGGCGGAGGCGGGAAGGATTCTTCGCCTTTGCCGGTTTCTTGTCGGCTGCTTTTTTATCGGCAGGCTTTATTTCGTTGTTCGCCATGGATAGTATCCCCCATTGCAGTTATTTTCATCCAATGTGTAGCTTCATTAAGAAGCGATTACTTGGATTCCCTGTGTGCGGTGTGCTTGCGGCAGAAGCGGCAATACTTGCTGAACTCCAGCCTGTCCGGGTCATTCTTCTTGTTTTTAAAGGTATTGTAGTTCCTCTGCTTGCACTCGGTGCAGGCCAATGTGATCTTAACGCGCATAACTTACCTCCCGGAATTCAAACGGCCGTGCCCGTGCCGTTCGTCAAACAAATTTGGCTCATCAAAAGAAAGCCCCTTACGGGGTGACCTTTTCAAATCTATCACAAACCTTATACCGTGTCAATGCTAAATTCCCACCATGCGGGCACTTTTTTACTTTAGCGTATTTCGGGCCGGATGTAAACGGAAAGAAACGCGCAGCCGCGTGGGACATGCCGCAATATTTTATGATGCGCACAAGCGCGAAGGCGGCCCTGTGCCGCCTGGATTCGTGCACAGCCAGCCGCTGTGACAGCGTATTCCCGCCCGAAATCCCACTTCCCAAGATTCGCGTTTTCCTTTTATTGCACCGTCTGTTATACTGAATATCAATAATAGATTTTTTTGTGTGCGGCGCTGTAAGCTACAGCGCCGTGCTGGCGAGGGGAGAACGTACTATGGCCAGAATGCGGCTTTTGAGCACGGCGGAGGGCGCAAACGTCGAGGGCTTTTGCATTGTAAAAAGCGTACAAATCAAGACGAACATCAAGGGCAGCGCGTACCTTGACCTGGTGCTTGCCGACTGCGAGGGCGAAGCTGACGCAAAGCTTTGGGATTACAACGCCCAGCAGCACGGCATATTTGATGCGGATCAGGTGATCTGGCTTAAGGGCAGCATCAACGTCTGGAAGGACGCGGAGCAGCTCAAAATCGATAAGATGCGCGCTACCACTCAATCCGACGATGTGGATATGGCGCTCTTGGTGCCCTGCGCGCCGTTTGACCCGGAATGGATGTATACGGAGCTGTTTGAAACGGCGGAAGCGTTTGCGGACGACGATTTGAGGCGGCTGGTGCAGTACCTATTGCGCACCAACAAGGAGCAGCTGTTGCGCGCGCCTGCCGCGGTAAAGCTCCACCACGCGACGCGGGGCGGATTATTGCACCACACGCTTTCCATTGTGCAGGCCGCAAAGGCGCTTACCCCGCTTTATCCCATGATCGACGCGGAGCTTGTTTACGCGGGGGCAATGTTGCACGATATCGCAAAGCTTGTGGAAATGGATACGGGCACGCTTGGGCTTGCGGGCGGTTATACGCCTGCGGGGCAGTTGATCGGCCATATCAGCCTGGGCGTGAATATGGTAGGCTCCGCATGCGAGCTTTTGGACATCCCGCAGGAGCTTTGCATGCTCGTCCAGCACATGATCCTTTCCCACCACAGCGTGCCGGAATACGGCAGCCCCAAGGGGCCGATGTTCCCGGAGGCGGAGCTACTTGCACACCTTGACATGCTGGACAGCAGGCTCTATGAAATGTTTGACGCTCTTTCCGGCGTGCCCAAGGGCGGGTTTTCCGAGCGCATATGGGCGCTTGACAACCGCCAGCTGTACCAGCACGGGCATGGGGATATCAAGTAACGTAAACATGTATATGTAAAAGAGCGGAAGGTCAAGGCCTTCCGTTCTTTTGCTTTCTCAGAGCAGCGCCCTAACCTATATTTCCTGCTATATTTCCTGCTCTATTTCCGACACTTCTTCTGTCTTCTCTTCCACCGGCGGCGGCTCCGACTCCATCACCGTCCGGCGCTGCTTTATGTATACCAGCGCGAACGCCGCAACGCCAAGCAGGAGCAACATGCCCGCAATCAGCCACATGTTCCGATACGCCATCCGCGCGCTTACCACATAGCCAATCAGGGAAGCAAAAAGCCCTCCAATCTGGAGCACAAAAGAAGACAGGGAGAGGATGCTCGCCCGCCGGCTGGGCGCCACCATTCCGTTGAGCAGCGTGTTTTCCGCAACGCTTGTGCCGCCAAGGAAGAGATAACTAAGCATATACACACCGACAAAGAACGGCGTTTGGAACTGGAACAGCAGGACAATCAGGCAGACGCCAAACATTGCCTTACCGGCAAGCAGCCATATTACACCGTGTTCGGGCTTTTTGACAAGCGCGCACTCGACCGCCTTGCTGCCGAGGATGGTGCAGAAAAACCCCGCAAAGCTGACTGCCCCCAACAACCAGTGGGCAGGGGAAAGCGCATTGAGCGCGGGCTGCCAGTAGGTTTCTATCGAAAGCAGAGCAAAGCCCGTGAGGAACGCAAACACAAGCAGCACACGCACCAGCCCCTTTTGCGCCATGAAGGCGACGCTTTCCCTCACCTGCGCGCCGATGCGGGAACCGGTGGTTTCCGCTTCATGTTCCTCCTGTATCCGCTGTTCTTTTACAAAAAACAGCGTCAAAAACAACAGCAGCCCATACAGCGCAAGGCTTCCAAGGATATTACCGGTATACGCCTCCCCAATGCCAGACAGCCAGCCGCCCGCAAGCGCCCCCGCCGCAAGCCCCGCGCTTTCCAGTATGGAGAGCTGGCCCGTCACCTTTGCAAGGATGGCCCCGTTTGCGACCGCATCATCAATGGCCAAGGCGTCAATACTGCCGGAAGAAAACGCGCGCCCCAAGCCGTTTACAACCATGGCAACCAGCAAAGCGGGCATGGATTTTGAAAAGAATAGGATGGCAAAGCAAACCAGATAAAGGATGGCAGAAAGCAAAAACGCCTTTTTTCTGCCGCAGAGGTCTGCAAACACGCCGCTTGGAAACTCCATAACGATCACCGTCAGGGAATATGCGCCAAGCAGCAGCGAAATGGTGCTGATGGAAGCGCCATGCGCAAGCAGCGCCAGCGCAAGCACCGG
>JAEYLA010000091.1 GCA_023461495.1 Bacillota bacterium
ATGGGTACAAGATGGAAAGGGGATTGCTATGAAAACAAAGCTGACGCACCGGTTTGCTGCAAAGGTGGCGGCCATATTCCTGTTTACAGCCGCGGTGCTTTTTGTATTTGCCTGCGTTGGCGGGATGGTGGTGTATCAGAACTGGGAGATCGTGATGGACGATCCCTGGCTAAGCCAGGTGATGCCCTTAAGAAACGTGCAGGCCGCGCTCCCCTGGCTGGGCATCCTGGGAGCCTTAATTGCCATTGCGCTGTTTATCTTCCTCATGTGCGCGGCGGGAAGACGCGAAGGGAAGGAAGAGCCCGTCCGTTCCGGGCTGGATCGGGTACCGTTTGATTTACTGCTTGTCATTGCGATTTTTTTATTGTATTGCATGGCGAACATCGTGGATTCGGCAGGGTGGGGTGGAAACATCGGCCACATTATATTGATTGCAGGCATCATGACTGCCATCAGCACGCTGCTTTTGCTGGTGCTGTCGATGTCCGTCGCCACCCGCATAAAGACAAAGAGCTTCTGGAAAACCAACGTCATTGCATATGTGCTGCGTGCCCTGTGGCGGGGCGTCCGTTTTATCGGCCGCGGCCTTCGTACGGTATATTATTACCTTCCCGTGCTTTGGAAGCTGATCGTATCCTATGTGGTGTTCGGCTTTGTCTGCATGGTGCTGTTTGGCATTGGAATTACGCGGAGCGGGTTTGCCCTGTTCCTGTTCTTTGTGGTTGTGCTTGTGGCGCTTGGCGCAATTTGCGTGGTTGGTCTGCAACTGCAGAAAATCAAAAAGGGCGGCGAAGCGCTGGCGCAGGGTGAGATGGAGGCACGCATTGATACCACAAAACTGGTATGGGAAATCAAGAAGCACGCCGAAAACCTCAACAGCATTGGCCTTGGCATCAGCCGCGCGGTGGAAGCGCGCATGAAGAGCGAGCGCATGAAGACGGACCTGATTACAAACGTATCCCATGATTTGAAAACGCCGTTGACGTCCATCGTGAATTATGTGGAGCTACTCAAAAAGGAGGAGCTTCATAATGAGAACGCAACAGAATATATTGCGGTACTGGACCGGCAGGCGCAGCGGCTTAAAAAGCTGACGGAGGATATTTTGGAAGCGTCCAAGGCGTCAAGCGGTGCGATCAATGTGGAGCTGACGCCCACGGATGCGGCGGAACTCGTTCACCAGGGCATTGCGGAATATGCGGAGAAGCTTTCGCTTGCGGGGCTGACACCCATCGTGCAGGTGGCGGAGGATCTGCCGCAGGTTCTCGCGGACGGCAGGCTATTCTGGCGGGTGATGGATAACCTCCTCAACAACGCCTGCAAATACTCCCTTTCCGGCACGCGCCTGTATGTGGATGCGGCAACGTTTGGGGACGCCGTCAGGATCACCATCAAAAACATTTCCAAGGAGGCCATCGGGGTGCCTGTAGACGAGCTGCTGGAGCGGTTTAGCAGGGGCGATGCCTCCCGCACGGCGGAAGGCAGCGGGCTTGGTCTATCCATTGCAAAGAGCCTGATGGACCTGCAGCGGGGAGAACTCCGCCTTGCCGCTGACGGCGACCTGTTCAAGGCGGAAGTGCTGTTTCTGGCGGTTTGAGCGGCTCTTGCAAAGCTAGTCGGCTACCGGAGATTTCTTTGGCGATTTTTTTGCCGGTTGAGTTAGAACACTTTTAAAGCCGGTTGGAAGAAAATCGGCAGTTTTGCCGATAAATCGACAAAACTTGGCATGCAATTCTTTGCATTGTATGATATGATGGAGCAACGGACGGCGATTGTCCGGTAAAAATGGAGGTATATTTCGTTGGCAGACAAAGTATTGAGTTGCAGGGACTGCGGGGCAGAATTTTTATTTAGCGAGAGCGAACAGGCTTTTTATCAGGAAAAAGGGTTCGCCAATGAACCGCAGCGCTGCCCGGATTGCAGGGCTGCACGTAAGAACCAGCAGAGAGGCGGCGGCGGCAGCCGCGGCGGATATGGCAATGCCGACCGGCAGATGTATCCTGCCGTATGCGCGCAGTGCGGAAGGGAAACGACAGTTCCGTTCAGGCCGTCCACCGATAAGCCGGTATACTGCAAAGACTGCTTCCAGCCAAGGGAGCGCCCGAGATCCAGATATTAATGGAGATAAGCCTCCGCGCAATTGCGCGGGGGCTTTTTTGTTGAGTGCGGGTGAAAAACCGCAGCCGTCGCAAAAGTGCGCAGTCACTTTTGTGGCGAGGCTTTTACGCCATGCATATAGTATGGTACGGGGAGAAATTGTAAGAAACGTTGAATAGAACGGCCTGCTATGACATACATGCATACGTCACAGGCCTTCCCCGCAATGTTAGGGAGGGATTACGGATGACAAACAGGAGGCAGCGCCTTGTGGAGGCGGTGCTCCGCAACGCGCAGCAATACTTGGGGACAGACTATTCCCAAACAAAAAGGAACCAGCTTTATCCGGGCGGCAGCATGGATTGCTCCAGCTTTGTGGCCGCAATTTGGAGCGCTGCGGGGTACCCGCTGCGGAATGGCAGCGGGGATGAATTGCGCACCGCCTACCGTCAGGTGGAAGCAAAGGGATTTGCGCTGCTGTATCCCAAGAGTACGGCGCTCATCGGCAAGACGCTGCCCAGCACAAAAGGACTGCTGCTCTCCTATGGCGCAGAGCCGGGCGATCTGGTATTCTGGAGCTTTGGAAAGACAAGCAGGCCCAACCGTATCACGCATGTCGGCTGCATCGACGTTGATGGAACCTCCATCATCCATACCGCCAACAACCGGGACAAATGCTGCCGTGCGCCGCTCAACTACGGGGAAACGAAGATCGTCGCTATTTTGCGACTGCAGGAGGCGTTTGTGTATCCCAAGCTGCCGGAGATCGGCAAGCCTGCGGATGGCTTTGGCCGCGCGGAGGAATGGCAGGTGCGCATGCTGCAAACGGCACTTAACCTCAAACAGGGGCATCGGCTGATGGTGGACGGCAGCTACGGGGAAAAGACGGAGGTTGCCGTAGAAGCGCTGAATGCCAGGAACGGTGTGGAAAGCCGTGCTTGCGCGGCAAAGACATGGGAAGCGCTGGGGTTTGTCAACAATACGGATGTGCGGGAAGAACCAAAGGCCCCGGTATTGACCGGCGCTGTGCTTGCAAAAGCCGCGGCAAAGGCTATTGCGTATTTTGGGCGTGGGGTTTCGTCTGGCAAGGCTGCATCCATCGCGGTGGGAACGCCGCTTCTGGCGCTGCCCGCCTATGAAGGCTGGCGTGAGGTCGCGTTTGAAACGGAAGGCAGGCTTATCAATGGGTACCTGCCCGTACAGGCGGTCAAAGAACTGTGACGCGCATCGCGGATGCTGTATGGCGTGCGCGTACTTTCATAAAAAGAGGAACGCTGGGACTCTGTCCCCAGCGTTCCTTCTTTGTCCGGATGATGTATAGATGGGATTTCCGCCCACTTGTGCCTTTATTCTGCCGGTTTCGCGCTTGCGTCCGGGTAGCTGAGCGCGCGGATGGAAGGGATGCTGCCGCACAGAAACGCGGTGAACAGCACCGCAATGCCGGAAAGGAAGAACCAGCGCGTGACGCCGATGCTGTCCGCAAAGGCGCCGCTCAGAATAAGCCCCAAGGGCATGGCGAGGGACAAGAGGCTCCCGGTCAGGGAGAACACGCGCCCAAGGTATTCGGGCGCAATGCGCTCCTGAAAGAGCGCCGTCTGGATGCTGCTGTAAAACGGGACGGAGAGCCCCATCAAGGTGCAGCAGGCCACAAACGCCACAAAGGCGGTGTTTGGCAAAAGCCCCGCGGCAACAAGACTGATCCCCATCACCGCGATGGAACCCACAATCCAGTTGCTCCGGCGCTGGACGCGCAGCTTCCCCAGGAGCAATGCGCCCAGCAGCATGCCTAAAGCGTATGCGATCTCCGTTGCGGAAACATGCGCGGGCGTGCCGGAATAGTAGCGCATGCTCATCAGCGGGTAGAGCGCATTGATCGGCATGTAAATGAGCATATACAAAGCACCCACCAACAGCAGCAGGAACAACCCCCGCTGTTCTTTGAGGGCAAGGAAGCCCTCCTTCAGTTCCGTAAAGAAATGGCTCTGTTCGGGACGGGATGCTAACCTTGGGATATTTACGCGTGCCACTGTCGCACAGGCGATTAATGCGCCCGCAACGTCAAGCGCCATCAGCGCTGTCATGCTCCACTGCGCATACAGCATTGCCGCAATAGCCGGGCTTATGATGTAGCTGACGGACTGGAGCGCCTGGCTGTAGCCTGCGCAGCGGGTCAGCTCGCTTTCGGGTACCAAGAGTGGCGTCACGGCGCTCAATGCCGGGGAGTGGAACGCGGTGCCGATGCTGCGCAGCACCAATATGAGCAGCACGATCCAGACGGGCGGATCCATATAGTACGTGTAAGCCGCGAGGCCCGCGCTGCAGAGCGCGATCAAAAGATCGGCGCTGATCATGATGGCCTTGCGGTGATACCGGTCCACCCATACGCCGATGAGCGGGCCAAGCAGCGCATACGGCAAAAAGCCTGCCATGGAGGCAAGGGAAAGAATCAGCGCGGAGTCGGTTTTTTGCGTGAGGTAGAAGATGAATGCCATCTGCACGATGGCGCTGGTAATGAGCGAGACCGCCTGCCCGCCCCATATGGTGAAAAACGTTCGTTTCCAATGTTGCTTTCGCTGTGTCATGGGAACTCCTTTCCTTGTGGCAACAAAAAACAGGCCAAAGACTGTTTGCCTTTGGCCTGTTGCGTACACACAAGAGAACAGGAAAAACAGGGATGGCATACGCCATTCCGATTCCTTTCACATCCATGTTCGTTCCGCAAAAAACAAGCAAGCCAAAGAACCCAGTCAATGGGAAATACGGGGCTGCTCTAAGAGCCTTCTTATCTTAAGCGAATGGAAGCACACATGGATGCAAAAGACCTCCTTTGCAGGAATAGTGCAAGTATAGCACAGCCCCGTCTGCATATGCAAGGAGGCAATGCGGCGGGCTGCTGTATTCACAAATAAATTATTTCAACTAAAATGCGCGCCAATAAAAATAAAATGTATTGTGTAATTCCTTCAATTAAATACGCAAATAGCGGTGAATTCCACTAGGCGCAAAACACAGAGAAATAGGCACTTTTCCATAATAACAGAAAAATAATCGCCGATTTATTTTTTATAATTTACGCCTGTCGGAAATTGTCGGATTATTAGATCATAAATCGCAATTTATTTATTGAGAAGAAAATGAATAAATATCAATATAGAAATCAGAATGAATGCGCACTGCAACATGGCAAAAAAATGGACGCTTAGGCTAGCCGCCCTGCTGCAAAAATCGGCGGGTCACGTTACAATGATATATGGGGCAATCATTCAGAAGGCGGACGGAGGGGATATATGATTTATTATTTTTCCGGTACGGGCAACTCCAGATGGGCGGCAACGACGCTTGCAAACGAATTGGATGATACCGCCTGTGACATCGCCGCTTGCCTGCGTGACGGGGAGACGGTTCAGCCCGATGCAGGAGGCACGGTTGGCATTGTATTCCCGGTATATGCGTGGGGCCCGCCAAATATCGTAAAGCGGTTATTAAAGCGGATTCACATCCCGGATGATGTGTTTTGCTATGCGGTATGCACCTGCGGGGACGACGCAGGCAACGCGATTGGGTATCTGCGGCGGTTGATCCGCATCGACAGCGGCTATTCGCTGCAAATGCCCAACAACTATATTGTGCTCTATGATGTGGATGACGAGGAAACGGAGCGCCGTAAGCTTGCACAAGCGCAAGCGCGCATCCCCGCAATTGCGCAGGAGATCCGGGAGAGAAAGCGTGTGTTTGCAGTGCAGATAGGCAGGCTGCCTGCTTTAAAAACAGCGCTTGTCCATCCCATCTTTCATCTGCTCGCCATGAACCCGAAGCCGTTTTATGCGGAAAACCACTGTACGGCATGCGGGTTATGCGCGCGCATCTGTCCCACGGGCAATATTGCGCTCAAAGCGGGGAAGCCCGTATGGGGGCCGGACTGCGAGCAGTGTATGGCATGCATCAACCGCTGCCCGGTGCAGGCAATCCAATACGGAAGATATACGAAGAACAAAGGCAGATATTATCTGAAAGAGATGAATTGAAGTGTGTTGAATCGAAAAAGCCGCCGCTTGAATAATCAAGCGGCGGCTTTGTTTGTATCAGGTGTGGATTACTCGATAACGCTTGCAACAACGCCCGCGCCAACGGTACGGCCGCCTTCGCGGATAGCGAAGCGTAAGCCCTCTTCGATCGCGATCGGCGTAATGAGCTTGATGGTCATCTGGATGTTGTCGCCAGGCATGACCATTTCAACGCCTTCGGGCAGCTCAATGGAGCCCGTCACGTCCGTCGTGCGGAAGTAGAACTGGGGACGGTAACCGGGGAAGAACGGGGTATGGCGGCCGCCTTCTTCCTTCGTCAGCACGTACACCTCGCCGCGGAAGTGCGTGTGCGGCTTGATGGAGCCGGGCTTTGCAAGCACCTGGCCGCGCTCGATGTCCGTGCGCTGTACGCCGCGCAGCAGAACGCCGATGTTGTCGCCCGCGATCGCCTGGTCAAGGAGCTTGCGGAACATTTCAACGCCGGTGACGACCGTGGAGCGGGTGTCGGTTAAGCCCACGATTTCAACGGTTTCCTGCACCTTAACGGTACCGCGCTCTACACGGCCCGTTGCAACGGTGCCGCGGCCCGTGATGGAGAACACGTCTTCAACAGGCATCAGGAAGGGCTTATCGGCAGCGCGCTCCGGGGTGGGGATGTAGCTGTCGACAGCGTCCATCAGCTCGAAGATGCACTGGCAGTTGGGGCTTTCCTTGGCGGGCTTGCCGGCCGTGAGGTCTTCAAGCGCGCGCAAAGCGGAACCCTTGACGATGGGGATATCGTCGCCGGGGAACTCGTAGCTAGAAAGCAGCTCGCGGATTTCCATTTCGACGAGCTCAAGAAGCTCGGGGTCGTCAACCTGGTCAACCTTGTTCATGAATACAACGATGTACGGTACGCCGACCTGACGGGCGAGCAGGATATGCTCACGGGTCTGGGGCATGGGGCCGTCGGCCGCGGAAACCACCAGGATCGCGCCGTCCATCTGTGCGGCGCCGGTAATCATGTTCTTTACATAGTCCGCGTGGCCCGGGCAGTCCACGTGCGCATAGTGGCGGGTCTCGGTCTGGTATTCAACGTGCGCGGTGTTGATCGTGATGCCGCGCGCCTTCTCTTCGGGCGCCTTGT
>JAEYLA010000092.1 GCA_023461495.1 Bacillota bacterium
TCGCCCCTTTACCTTTTGTATCCCAAAAATTTACAGAAAAAGCCTGTTTGTATGTTTCGTATATTGTATCAAACGGTGGTCGTTTTGTGGAGAAAAACGCCGGATATTCTTACTTTGTTTACATATCAACAGGGCTTTTGCAACCGATATACAGGCGCGGGGAATGCATGCCCCGAACCGGAAAAACAGAGGTGCCTGCGCGCAGTCAATATAACGTGCGGCTGCGTCCTCGGGGTGCACAAAACGGCCTTTAAAATACCAGATATGAAACAGGCGGCAGTCCTGCCGCCTGAAAATACCTTATACGTTGATGCGGAACAGGACAATGTCCCCGTCCTGCATGACGTACTCCTTTCCTTCCGAGCGGATGAGCCCCTTGTCCTTGCAGGCCTGCATGGTGCCGTGCTGCATCAGCATATCGTAGGCGACAACTTCGGCGCGGATGAAGCCACGCTCAAAATCGGTGTGGATTTTGCCTGCGGCCTGCGGCGCTTTTGTGCCGCGCTCAATCGTCCAGGCACGCACCTCCTTGGGGCCCGCCGTGAGATAACTGATCAGCCCCAGCAGGCGGTAGCAGGCTTTTACAAGTTGGTCGAGCCCGCTCTCCTGAATGCCCATTTCCTCTAAAAACGCCGCCTTTTCTTCCGGCTCCAGAGAAGCAAGCTCCTCCTCCACACGCGCGCAGATGGTGATGGCCTCAGCCCCCTCCGCTTTTGCCGCGGCATAGAGCTTGTCCACAAGAGGAAGATCCAAGTTGCCCACATCCTCTTCACGGATGTTTGCAACATAGATGACGGGCTTTGCAGTGAGCAGGAAATTTTGCCTGCACAGCTGTGCCGCTTCCTCAGGCAGCGTGCGCGCGGGCTTCCCTGCTTCCAGATGCGCATACGCCTGCTCAAACAGGGAGATTTCAGATAAAGCTACTTTGTCCCCGCCCTTGGCGTTCTTCTTCGCGCGGTCGATGCGCTTTTCCACGGTTTCCATATCCGCGAAAATCAGCTCAAGGTTGATGGTCTCCATATCCCGCACAGGATCCACGGAACCGTCCACATGGACGATGTTTTCATCAAGAAAGCAGCGCACGACGTGTACGACTGCGTCCACCTCGCGGATGTGCGCAAGGAAGCGGTTGCCCAGGCCCTCTCCGCGGGAAGCGCCCCGGACAAGGCCCGCGATGTCCACAAACTCGATAGTGGTGGGCGTGATCTTTTCCGGGTTGTGCATCTTTGCAAGCACGTTCAGGCGCTCGTCCGGAACCGCCACCATGCCGACATTTGGTTCTATGGTACAGAACGGGTAGTTCGCGGCCTGCGCCCCCGCCTGTGTGATCGCGTTAAACAGCGTGCTCTTGCCTACATTGGGCAGGCCTACGACGCCCAGCTTCATAACTACACCTCATTATACTTTATCGTTCTTTTTTGCATGTTCATCCAGTCTTGATTATATCGGCATAACAAAAAGAGCGCAATGGCTTAAAGGAGACTCAGTTCACAAAGGTCACGCTGCGTTGCGGCAAGCCGCTGCCTTGCATTCCCTTGTTCACTGGACTTGCGCCGCGCTGTATCTGCCACAGGCAGCGCGCGGCTTCGTCCTAAGAACGACTCTTACCTGTACACTCCAAAACACGGTGGTATACTGCTAATATAAAACGTTTGTTCGCATGATGGAACCCGCTCACAGGGCGGGATTTTTTTCTGCCATCCGGCGAACAGATGGAACAGGAGGTATGGATGCACAAGAGCGAGCAGACAGAGGCGCTCAGGAGCCGCGCGTATGCGCTGTTTGAAGAGTTCCGCTCCGCGTACGCCAGCGAGTGGCAGCGGCTGGAGCATGCGGAGCGGATGTATTGCGGCGAGCACTGGCACGATGTGCCCCAACTGGACCCGAACGAGCCGCGCCCGGTGACGCCGGTCATACAATCCACCGTTGAAAGCATTGCGGCGGATTTGATGGATGCGATGCCGGAGGCGGTCATTACGCCGCAAACCGCGGAGGATGTGCGCGCCGCGCGTGTGGTGGAGGCGCTCATCCGGGAAAACCACGACGCCGCCTGCTACGAGCGGGAGTATAGGCGCATGGTGCACGATTTGCTTGTGGGCGGGTATGCCGTGCAGGAGGTGGGCTACGATCCGGCGCTCAACAACGGGCTGGGCGGCGCGTTCATCCGCCATACAGACAATCGGGGCATCTTATTCGACCCGCTGTGCGCGGATATTCAGGATGGGCGGGCGGTGTTCAAGTTTGCGCTGCGCACGCGCGAGTGGCTTGCCTCCCGTTTCCCCGCCTACGACGGCTCCGGGGACGGGTATACGAGCCAGAGCATGCTGCAGGACGCGCATATCACCGGAGACAGCAGCAAGACCGCGCTTTTGATTGAGTATTGGTGGCGGGAGTATGACGAGGCTTCGGGCGCCTGCCGTGTACACATGGCGCAGCTTGCGGGAGGTAAGGTGCTTTCCGACAGCCGCGCGCAAAAGCCAGAGGGCTACTACGCGCATGGGCAGTACCCGTTCTTTGTCACCCCGTTGTTTGAACGCAAGGGAAGCCCCTTAGGCTTTGGCGTGGTGGACCTGTTCGCCGGGCAGCAGCAGTATGCGGACAAGCTGGACCAAATCATCTTGAAAAACGCGCTGATGGCCTCGCACAACAAGCTGCTAATTACGGAAGCCAGCGGCTTTGACCCGGACGACCTTCGAGACTGGGCAAAGGATGTGCATAAGGGGGAGTCGTTGGGCGGAGTCAGCTGGTTCTCCACCCCGCCGCTGCCCGCGTACATCCTCCAGTACACGAAAAACATGCGCGACGCCATCAAGGAGGAAAGCGGCGCAAACGATTTTTCGCGCGGGGGTACGGCGGGCGGCATCACGGCGGCCTCTGCCATCGCGGCCCTACAGGAAATGAGCAGCAAGCGCGCGCGGATGGCGTCAAGACAGCTGCATGAAAGCTACCGTGACGCCGTGCGCATGGAGATCGAGGTGGAACGGGATTTCAACCTCCTCCCCCGCATCGTTTCCTTTACACAAGACGGTGAGATACAGCGTGAGATATTTGACGGCAAGCTGCTGCAAAAAATGTTGCCCGACGGGCGCGCGCTGCCGCTGGAGTTTTCCATTTCCATCAAGGTACAGAAGGAGAACCGCTGGAGCGTCTTGAGCCACAATGAACTGATTTTGCAGATGGTGCAATTAAAAATGCTCACGCCCGAGCAGGCGGTGGAGCTGATGCGCTTTGACGGCCGGGAGCAGGTGCTGCGCGCCGCGCGTGAAACGAAAAAAGCGCAGCAAGCGCAAGAGCAAAGTACGCAGGGCAATTTGCCGGGCGCTATGCTGCAGGGCCAGCCGGAAGGCATGGCCCCGCAGCAAAAGCCTGCAGGCCTTGCGCGGCTGCTCTCACGTATGAAGAATGCCTGAACAATTCAACAGAGGAGGTACCTATGAACCGAAGACCCGTATCCTTCCCTCCCGCTGCGTTCGAGGAGGAACAGCCCATGCCCGGCGCACCGGCGGCGCAGCTGCAGATGCAACCGAATATGCAGCCACAGATGCAGCCGGCGGGCATGCGGCAGAACCCGCGGCAAATGCAGCAGGCGGCGATGCAACTGCCCATGCAACAGCCGGATGCCGGTGCGCGCAGGCTTGATTATGAAGGGCTGCGCGCGGAACTCAACACCCTGTTGCAACAGGGGAAGCTGCCAGCAGGATTTGACCTTGTATCCGCCGTGCAGGACCGCGTGTTCTTAAAGCTGCTGCTGGAGCTGCCCGCCTATGCCGCAGTGCGTGTCTACATGGCGGAGCAGCGCGCCGAACATGCGGAGCAGGCCGCCATGCAGCAGCTTCTGACCCGTCTCAACGCGCGGCAGGGGCTGCCCAAGCCTTCCCGCGCAAACGCGGCTGCGGCATCGAGGGACTACATGAGCATGTCGCCCGCGGAATTTGCGCGGCTGGAGCGGGAGTACAAGGAAAAAGCGCGCAACGGCATCAAGGTCAAGCTGTA
>JAEYLA010000093.1 GCA_023461495.1 Bacillota bacterium
AGATGGAGAATGTGCGCGCGTTCGGCATCGTGAAGTCCGTGGAACAACTTTGCAGCGTTATTACCACCCTGCCTGCGGACGTATTGCAGGATGGCAGCGACGATTATATTGCCGAGC
Organism: Bacillota bacterium; assembly: GCA_023461495.1. Classification (GTDB taxonomy): domain Bacteria; phylum Bacillota; class Clostridia; order Christensenellales; family CAG-138; genus JAEYLA01. The sequence continues at coordinate 118 of JAEYLA010000093.1, forward strand.
ACGGCTTTACTCTGACGATGGTATCCGCGGCGTCCCTAGAACAGCTCAAAGAGCAGATTTCCTCCAATTTCTTTATCGCAAAGCTGGAACTAAACGTGCTTGCCCCTGAAGCAGATGCAGCCGCAACGCAGACGGAGAAGGCGGAAGTTGCCGCGCAGGCGGCGGAGCTTGCTTCGGCGCATCAGAAGCAGAACTATATGAGCGTGCGCCTGGAAAAGCTTGATAAACTCATGGACCTCGTAGGCGAAATCGTGATTTCCGAATCTACCGTTACAAAGAATCCCGAGGTGACCTCGCTTCGCATCGATTCGTTTGAAAAAGCGGCGCGCCACTTAAGAAAGCTGACGGATGAACTGCAGGATACCGTGATGTCCATCCGTATGATTCCCATCTCCGCCACATTCCACCGCCTGGAGCGTATCCTCCGGGATATCTGCAAAAAGACGGACAAACAGGCGGAGCTTGTGATTAGCGGCGAAGACACCGAAATGGACAAGAGCGTCATCGACAACCTTGGCGACCCGCTCATGCACATCATCAGAAACTCCATCGACCACGGCATCGAAGAACCTGCCGTACGCCTGAAAAAGGGCAAGCCCGCTGCGGGCCGGATTACGGTAGACGCGCGCAACAACGGCGGGGAAGTCCTGATTGTGGTCTCCGACGACGGGCGCGGCCTGGACCGCGAAAGAATCCTCAAAAAAGGCGTCGAAGCCGGTCTTTTGAAGAAGCCGGAAAATGAGATGACGGATAAAGAAATTTATTCCCTCATATTTGCGGCGGGCTTCTCCACCAATCAGGTGGTGACGGAATTTTCAGGCCGCGGCGTAGGGATGGACGTTGTGCAGCGCAATGTGGAAAAAATGGGCGGCTCCATCTCTGTGGACAGCGTGCCGGACCGCGGCATGAGCGTCCAGTTCCGCATCCCGCTTACGCTTGCCATCATCACCGGCATGCAGGTTTCTGTCGCGGGCTCCATATTTATACTGCCGCTGTTGAGCATTACGAAATCCTTCAAGCCTTCTCCTGGCGAGGTGTTCAATGATCCCGACGGCAACGAGATGATCCTCATCCGCGGGAAGTGCTACCCTGTCGCTCGCCTGCACCGCCTCTTCAACATTGAAGGCGCGAAGACCAGACCCGAAGACGGCATTCTGGTATTGCTCGAAGGGGACCGGCATAGCTACTGTCTGTTTGTTGACAGCCTGATCGGCGAGCAGCAGACAGTGATCAAGCCTCTCCCGCCCTATATTACGCGCTCTCTCGGGTGGCAGCACGGCATTGCGGGCTGCACCATCCTAGGAGACGGCAGTGTCAGCCTGATTCTTGACGTAAACGGCCTTTTGGAATAAAATGAAAGTATATGTAGCGGCATGACGGATGCTTATTCTGCCTGCCGCTTTTGTTTGAACGTAAGGGAGACCGGATATGAGATATATCCCCTCAAACTGCCTGCGCGTCGGGCAGGTGCTTGCCAACAATCTGGTGCTGGACCGAAACAGGCTATTGTTGCGCAAGGGGCTGGCGCTGACTGCATCCCAAATTTTAAAGATTCGCCAGCTGGGGTTTCAGGGCGTATATATTGACGACGACATCTCTTCGGATATCCAGATCGCCCATGTCATCAGCGATGAACTCAAGCAACGCGCAAAGCAGGAAGTCCGATCCATGTTTGTGGATGCGGAAACCAGCCGTGGCCGCAAGGTGCTTAGTAATACCGACCGCCTGCGCGATGTAATCTCCAACATTGTTGACGAGATCCTGCACAACCGCAACACCATGGTCAATATCGTGGATATCCGCACGTATGACGATTATACGTTCAGCCACAGCATCAATGTGGCCGTGCTTTCCTGCGTGATCGGCACGGTGCTCGGCCTTTCCTACCGCGCGCTCAACAACCTGACGCTGGGCGCGCTCATGCATGACATCGGCAAGGTGTTTATCGACAAGCGCATCATCAACAAGCCCGGAAAGCTGACGCCCGAGGAGTTGGAGCAGGCGAAAAGGCACAGCCTTTTAGGGTACAATTACCTCTGCGCCAACAAAAGCATCCCGGAAGAAGCCCGGCTTGTAGCCCTCATGCACCACGAGCAATTCTGCGGCAACGGATACCCTTCCGGCCTTTCCGGCTCGCAGATCAATCTCTTTAGCCGCATCGTCTGCATTGCGGACGTATATGACGCGCTGGTATCCGACAGGCCTTACCGCAGGGCGATGCTGCCTTCGGACGCGGTGGAATACATCATGTGCGGGTACAACACCATGTTTGACCCGGATATCGTCTCCGCGTTTACCAAGCGCGTTGCCCCCTATCCCATCGGCACGTGCGTCAGGCTGAGCACCGGCGAGGTCGGCGTGGTGGTCAACAATTTTGATACCAACTGCCTGCGGCCGCGTATCCGCTTGATTCAGGACAACAAGCCAACGGACGAGTACATCAACCTTGCGCAGGATTTTTCCAAGCTGCATGTGACGATCCTTGAGATCGTAAATATCTGAATAAGCACTCCATTTTCAGAAAAGCAAAGGGCCGCGATCGCGGCCTTTTTTTCAATTTACAGCCACGCTTGCGCCGCAAGGTTTGTCGTGTTAAACTAGGTTTGATACAACAAACCTTTTTTTCTTGTCTGGAGGATGCGGTTATGGACTATAAGCTCTTTGATGCGGAGCGGCGGTTTTTGCACATCATTTGGGAAACGGAGCCTGTCAACTCAACGGAACTGAGCAGGCTTGCGCTACAAATGCTGGGGTGGAAAAAATCCACCACCTATAACATGATCCGGCGGCTTTCGGAGCGCGGCTTTGTAACGAACGAAAACGCGACGGTGCGCTCCTGCATCACACAGGAGGAAGTGGCGCGCCATGAAAGCGAAGCGCTCATCGAAAAAAGCTATTCCGGCTCTGTCCCCGCCTTCCTTGCGGCATATCTAAAGGATCGGAAACTGAGCGCCCCGGAGATTGCCGCGCTCAAGCGGATGATTGAGGAGGCGCAGGAGTAATGGAACAGGTATTCCGCGTGGTATTAAACATCAGCTACACGGGCGGGCTTGTCATACTGGCCCTGCTGCTGATCCGGCTGCTCCTTAAAAAAG